>JAIFTM010000047.1 GCA_019661745.1 Mollicutes bacterium PWAP
AAAAATATTATTACAATAAAAAAATAAGTAATTAATTATTTTTTTATTGTAATATAATAATTTAATGAGAGTAATTGATAATAAATATAGAATATCTTATATATTAAAATTTTTTTTTCTTTTATTGATAATTATTTCTGCTTTGACTCTTTTTTTGGAATATTTCCTTAATTTAGAAAAAGATTTCTTTTATTTATTATTTTTTTCTATAATAATTTCTATTTGAATTATTTCTTTTATTTTTTTATTTATTATTAATATAATTGAATGGATTCACTTTAAAAAAGACAAAAAAAATATCAATGCATTTAATAATCTTTTAACATTTTGTATATATTTTTTAGTAATCATTACTGTTTCTTTAATGATATTATTCCTTTCTAAAAATTTATCTTTTTTTAATGAAAAATTAATTTATATTTTTATTGGAAATACTACATTATTTGTTTTTGTTTCTTTCTTTTTTACAATTTATAATTATAAAAAAAATATTAAAATTGAGCTAAAAAAATGAAACTAATTAGTTTCATTTTTTTAAATTTAAATTTCAATAATTAAATTGTATAATTTTATTTAATGAAGACCTTTAGAGAAGAATTAAAAATTGCATTTTCTGAAAAAAAAAATAAAAAAGATATTTATATGAAAATGATTTTAATTATTTTTTTCTCTATATATTGTTTCGTTTCAATTTTTTTTATTACAAATATGATAGAAAATAATATTGCCGAACATATAAAAGATTTTGTTGGATTTTTCTTTTCTTTAATTTTCATAATTATCGGTATTTATTGATATTTATATTACAATAATAAATTGATTACTAAAATAACTGGTATTATTTTTTCATTAATTGGAGTTTTATATTTTATTATATGTTCTTTGATTTTAAAAAAAACAATTGGACTAATTCCAACTTCAATTGTTTTTCTTGTAATTTCTATGTTGTTTTTTTTATCAATGTGTTTCATGGTTAAGGAAAAATGAAAACAAAACTCAAAATCATTTTTCTCAAAATGAGGCAAAGAATTTTCAATTATAAATTTTATTTTATTTATATTAATTGCATCAATAGTTTATTTTGAAAAAATTTATGAAAAAGATTTTATTACAAACTTTTATTTTTTAGGATTTTTTGGGTTTTTTATTCTTATTATATTTTCATTAATAATTTATTCTCTTATTAATAGTAGAAATGTTAAAGTATTTAATAAAAATATTTTCAGAAAAGAAATTTTTTTAACCAATATCCTTTGTAGCATTTTTATTGGAAGTATTGCAGGATTAATTTCTTCTTTAATTAAAAAAGGTTTTCCTTTAACTGACAACTATTTTGTTCTTTCAATAGCTGGATGTCAAATATTTACGGGTCTTATATTCATAACTTTAATTTTTTTAAAAAAACAAGAAATGAAAATCGATTTTATAAAAGGTTATTTAGCGTCAATACATAATCTAATTCAAATATCCTTTGTATTTATTGTAAAAGAATTAACTATTTTTATTTTAGATGACGGATATATAACGGGAGATCATGCTTCCTCCTCTTATTTATTAAGTTTATTAATTTCTTCAATAATTATTGCTATTATTGAATTTATTTTAATATATAAATCTATTTCTTTGAGAAAAATTATTTCTATGTTTGAAAGATTTTTCTTTGTTTCTCTTATATTGACAAATCTTATTATTTCGGGATTATACATATCAAAAAATGATTTATTTTTAGAACTATCTGATTTTGGGGCGGATGAAGGGTTATTATCTTTACCATTAATTATTATCAGTATTCAAGTTATCATTTATACTTCGATAATCATTTCGATTAATATTAACAAAAAAAAGGAAGTTTTTGATGAAATTAAAAAAACAAATTAAATATTTAAAAGAAAAATATAATTTTAAAGAAGTGTCATCTTTATTTTTTGAATACAAAACCAAAAAAAATATTTCTTTTGAATTATGAAATTTATCTATTGATATAATGGTAAATGCGAATTTAATTATTCCTAATTTTTTTGAATTTGCAAAAAAAATTGAAAATGAATTTTTAAAAGGAAATTTGACTTTCCCAATCGGTGGATTTCATATTGGCATTAAAAATGAATTTAAATTAAATATTCCTACTATAAAGGCTTCTGAAAAATTGCCCAATGGTTTTTCAAGTGAAGACATGGAACTTTTAAAATTTCTTTTTGAAGAAGTTGAGAGATTGGTTTCTAAAAAATATATTTTAAAAATTTGTAATAATTTTTTTGTTATAAAACACGAAAACAAAACCAAAGTAATCTTTGATATAGATAACTTATAGAAGGAAGGAAATATGAAAAAAAAAGATATTGAAAGAAAATTAAAAACTTACAAAAATATTCAAGGTGTTATTAATACTAAAAAAACAAAAATTTTAAACGAAATTATAAAATTTCAATCAAAAGCTTTATTAAAAACTAATTTTTTTATAGAATTTTCTAATATCTTTTATTCTATTATTGAAAAATTGAAATTAACAAATGTTTTTTCTTCTGGTAATTTAAAATCTAATTTAGAAATTTTAGTATTTTTAGATTCCAATGTTTTTGACATTAAAGGTAGAAAATCTAAAATTAAAGAATTAGAAAAAAATGCTTTTATGGGGAATAAAGTAATTATTATTACAGATTATAGTGATGATTTCATAAATATTAAAGATGTTGATATTTATTCTTTTGATTCCACAGAAGAAATTTCTATTTGAACTTTTAATCTTTTTGCTTCAAACAAATATAAATCGGCAAAAGTAATTAATCTAAAAAAACATTCTAATTTCTTCCCGATTAAAAAAAACCTAAGTAATTATCAAAAATTTGATAATTTTGGACCAACTCCTGTAGTTTTGCTTGAAACAATTTGTTTTAATTATATGGACTATTTTTATAATTATGTTTTTACTACTGCAAAAATTGATTCTCTCAAAAATAAACTTGTGAAATTTAAAGGTCAATTAGATAATATTGATGAAGAAACTAAAAAAATTAGTTCTTATGTAAAAAAATTAAGACAAAACAAAATCACAGAAGATGTTATCCTTACTTTTGCCGCCGGGTCTAAAGATGATTAATATTACTTCTACAAACCTAAATATACAAATCAATTCAAATAAATTAATCAATTTAAATAACAAAAGAAATATTTTTTATCCTGATAAAAGCGTTTTTAATGAAAAGGCTTTAATTTTAAAAAGTGATAAAGATGAATATTTTTTAATATTAGATGCGATAATAATTATAAATGTATCTAAAATAACTATTTATTCTCAATTTGATATTTCAAAATTAGAAAAAAATAATGACTCTAAAAAAAGAAAAAAATATAAAAATAATTTTATTAAATTTAAGCGTTTATTTAATTATTACACTAATAAGTATGATTTTGGTTTGAAACCTAAGGAATTAAATTATTTGCGAAAAAGTGTTGTTTATATGAATAAGTATAATGCCCTTATAAAAGGCAAATTTATTATTAAAGGAGAAAATTAATGTCATTGAATCCCATTTTAACAACTTTTATAAATTTTTCTAGAAGTATTCCTTCTTTAAATCCTTATCTTCCAAATATTCAAGAAGACTTTGTTAATTTTTATGATGCAAATAAAATTGCCGCTAGTTCTTTGTATGGTTTTAATCATTACTCTAATAATTCTAATTCAATTTCTCCTGATTTTTTATTTCACAACTTAAGTTTAACAAACACTTTTTCTAAATCTTCTATTTTAAATAATTATTTTTGAGTTGATCAAAGTTATTTAGATGCTATTGAAAATCTCAATTCTGATTTTTCTTCTTTAAATACAAATCCTTATGAAAATCTTACTAATATATTTTCTTCTTCTTCAAATATCAATAATATTTATTCGCCTAGTTCCAATAATAATGAAGTTAAGTCATTGTCTCATCTTATTAGGGCCAATAATATTGCAAATAGTTTTAATCAAAGACTTTTAAAAATTAACTTTGAAGAAGTAATTTCAAATTATATTAAATTGGAAAAAGATTATTTAATAAATGAATTTAAAAAAATTGCCGTTAAAGAAAACGAAGTTAAATATCCTTATTTTGAAGTTGCCTCCAAAACAATTGGTTTTAATTTTTTTGAATATCAAAATATGCTTGAATATGAAAAAAGTTCTTCTAATGTTTATGTTGAATCGGTTAAAGTTTTAACAAATCATTTCCAAGATTTTTTAAATAAAATTATACCTAATTTATCAATTGATAGTCCAACTGATTTTATAAAGATTAAAAAAATTATTATTGATTCAGTTACTTCTAAAATAACGAGTTCTTCAAAATCTAATAAATTTAAAGAAATTTTTGAATTGGTAAATTCTTCTAAAAATCAAAGTAATGCTTTTTTAAATAATTCTTTTTTAAATAAAAATGATTTAAGAATTGACCGTACTATTATGGAAAGTTTAAATAATTCCTCTTCCTTTGGCAATGACCTTATTAAAGAAGGATTTAAAGAAGCAAATATTGTTAAAAAACATGTAAAAATTCATATAGAAAATATCTTAAAAATAAATAATATAACAAGAGGCAAAAGATATGCAGAAAATATTTCTCAATATGTTGCTAATAGAATTTTTAGAAAAGATTTGGATGGATTATTTTGATTAAATACTTCAGTTATTGAAGACGAAATAAATTCTAAAAAATATACCAGAATAGATTCAAATATTGATTCCATAATACTAAATTTGAGCCCACGTAAAGAAGATAGTTTAAATAAATGAATAAATGATTCGCAAAGTATTCCTTATAACATTTTAGAAACTATTATTTCAAATCCAAATTCAATAATAAATAATGATAAAAATGCAAATGAAATTAATTTAATAAAATTAATTCTTTTGGAAAACCCTAATTCCCCAACAACAAATGAAATGAATTTATTCCTAAGAGAAATTGCTCATTTAGCTTTTTCAAATTTAAAATCTAATTTATTACAAAATTTATCTACAAATATAGATTTTTCAGTAATCTATCAAAATGAATATTGAAAAAAAATTTCTACCAATATTCTTAAAGATGTTTTCAATAATGATAAATCTGGATATTTTTATAATATTATTGAAGATGTTCAAATGGGGCTCAAAATAAGTTCTTCTTCATTTTCTCATTTACAAAAAAATATTTTTACATCTGAAATAAATACAAAATTAAAAACTTTTTTTGAAATTATAAAAAATAATACAAAAAATGGTATTGATATTGATCAAATGGTTTCAAAAACATTTTTTAAAATTGATAATAATTTAAATTCAAATTTAATTTTGAAAGATATTAAAAATTTGTATTTTGATTGATTAAATAATGGTATTGTAGATTCATCTAGCATTATTACTAAAAATAATATTAAAAATAAAAATCAAATTATTTTTGATGAAGATGCTGCCAAAAATTTCATTATTTTAAAAACTTTTTTTAAAAATTATCATCAAAAACAATATGAATCTTTAATTTCAATTGATACAGCAATTGAAAAATCTTTCAGTTTTTTAAATGGAAATAAACTTAATGAAAACCAAATTAAATTATTAAAAAACTTATATATATTTCATAAAGATAATTTATTACCTATAGATATTGAAATTCTTAAAAATTCTGGCATTTTTACTGACTTAGAATTAAAAAATTTAAAAATAGACGACGCTAAATTAAATGAAGAGTTAGAAAATTTAAATCAAATTCAATGAGTTGAAACTGCACAAAATTATGCAATGTTGGTTATTGGAGTTGTTGTATTTATATTGGGGATACTTATGCTTATTGGCCGTGCCATAATTAGAAAAAGAGGTTCTGTAAAAACAATTCAAATTGTAATGTTGGCAATGGGGATAGTATCAATTGTTTCAGGTTCCGCCATAAGTTCATATGGTATATATCAAATTTTAGGAGAAAAATAATGAAAATTAGCTCTATTAAAGATTCTTTATTGACTGTCAAAACAAACAAAAAAACATTTCTTAATCAAAAAGTTCTTATAAATGATAAATATTACGGGATTGTTGTTAAAATTTTTAAAGAAAATGTAAACATTCTTGTAAATAAAGAAGTTGAAACAATTGAAATTAAAAAAATTATTTTTTCTAATAGTCCTTTTTCTGCAACTTTTAATGATTCTTATCTTGGAAATATAATTAATGTTTTTGGCGAAAACATTAATGGTAATAAATTAAAAAAATCTAACGCAAAATATAATGAACATGAACTTTTTTCAATTGCACCTTCTTTTATTGATAGAAAAGCTCTTTCCAAGCCTCTAGAAACAGGCTTATTTGCAATTGATGTACTAATTCCAATTGGCAAAGGGCAAAGACAACTTATTATTGGAGATAGAAGAACAGGGAAAACTAGCATTACTTTAACAACAATAATTAATAATAAAAATATTAAGTTTATTTATGTTTCTATTGGTCAAAAAAACTCTTCAATTTCTTTTGTAAAAAACATTCTAGAAAAAAATAATGCTTTTAAAAATGTAACCATTATTAATGTTAGCCCTAGTGAAAAATTAAATCAATATATTGCCCCTTATGTAGGAATGTCAATGGCAGAAGGTTTAAGAGATAAAGGAGAAGATGTTGTTGTTATTTTTGATGACTTGACAAAACATGCAAATATTTATAGAGAAATAAAACTAAATTTAGGAATTACTGGTGGAAGAGAAGCATATCCTTCTGATTTATTTTTTCTTCATTCAAGGTTACTTGAAAGAAGCGGAAGTTTTAATGATAAATTTGGTGGCGGTTCGATAACCGCATTTCCTATTGTTGAAACAATAGAAGAAGATTTTGCGACTTTACTTGCTACAAATATTATTTCTATTACAGATGGCCAAATAATTACTGATCAAAAAAAATCAATGATTAATGATTTTCCATCTTTAAATATTGAAAAATCGGTTTCTCGTATTGGCAGCATTGTTCAAACTAAAGAAATTAAATCAATTTCTAAAAATATTTCCAAAATATATCAAGATTATTTAAACTATTCTAACTATGAATCAATTAGTGAAGAAATCACCGATGAAGTTAATGATAAATTAAATAAAGGAAAATTTTTAGTTAATTCTTTTAAACAAAATGGTTATGTAGGGATGTCTAAATATTCAATGATAATAAAAGGAATAATTATTTCTAATATTTCAATTGAAAAAAAATCTATAATTAGTTTAAAAGAAGCAATAGATATTGCTGAAAATGATCCTATTGGTATTAAAATTTTTAAAAACATTGTTGCTGGTGAAAAGAATTATGATTTCGATTTATATATTGATTTTGTTAAAGGCATTATGAATATTGATAATAAAAATAAATTTAGAAGGTTTTTTGATGAAGGGTAAAATTATTGAAATTAATACTGACACAATAAAAATAGAGTTTAAATCTTTTAAAAATAAAATTGGCCATATAATAAAAACAAAAAATGGTTCCATTTTTGAAATTAGAAGTATTAAACAAAATGTTATAAATGCTATTATTATTAAAAAATGCGATGAATTTTATATAGGTCTTGAAGTTTATAATACAAATAAAACTATAACTGGCCCCATTGGAGATAATATATATGGAAATGTTTTTGATATATCATCTTCTTCGTTAACTTCACCAGAAATTAATTTTGAAAAACAAGAACAAATTATTAGTTCAAAAACCAATTTTTTTACAAGCAAAACCCAACTTTTTACAGGAATAAAGATTATTGATTTTATGACCCCTATTTTTAAAGGAGATAAATTTGGTATTTTTGGAGGAGCTGGAGTTGGTAAAACAATCATTATTAAAGAAATTATTTTTAATATGTCTAATAATCTTAAAAAAACAAAATCCATATTTGTTGGAATTGGCGAACGCTCTAGAGAAGGAGAAGAATTGTTCTCTGAATTAAAAGAATCTAATTTATTAAAAAAAACTATTTTATTTTTTGCAGCTATGAATGAATATGCCGGAAGTAGATTTAATATTATAAAAAATGCTTTGATAACTGCTGAATGAATTAGAGATATAAAAAAACAAAATTCTATCATATTTATTGATAATATTTTTAGATATGTACAAGCAGGCAATGAGATATCTTCTTCTTTGGGAAAAATTCCTTCAGCAGTCGGTTATCAAGGCACTCTTCAATCTGAATTATCTGAAGTTCAAGAAAGAATTAAATCAAATGAAAATGCTTCTATAACATCATTACAATCTGTTTTTATTCCTGCTGATGATATTACTGATCCAGCCACTGTTGCAATATTTAATCATATTGATGGATCAATAGTTCTAGATAGGAATATTGCAGCAGAAGGAATTTTCCCATCCATTTCTATAAACGAAAGTCATTCTTCAAATGTTTCCATTGATAAAATTGGTAAAAAACATTATGAATCTATTAAAAAAGTTAAATACATTTTCAATAAAGCTGAAACTTTAATTGATATTATTTCAATAATGGGAATTGATGAATTAAGTGTTTTTGATAAAGAAATTGTAATTATTTATAGACAGTTGAGAAATTACTTCTCTCAAAACTTTTTTGTTGCTGAAAATTATACAAATAAAGCCGGTCACTTTGCAATTTTAGATAAAACAATTAATGAAGTTAATATAATTTTATCAAAAGAATTCATCAATTTAGATTCAAATAATTTTCTTTATATTTCTGATTTGGAATCTTTAAATAATTTTAATGAAGAAGAAAAAATTAAAAAAAATTAAAAAATATTCAGAAAATATTTTGAAAAAATAAATTGCCCATAAAACAATAAATTTATTTTTATTTTATATTAGAAGTTTATAATAATAAATATGAATAGTAGATTAAACGAAAGAATTAAAATTAAACCTTGAGAATGAATTCCTTTTTTTGGAACATTTGCATGAATTTTTAGAATAAGTTTATGACTTGGGTTTCAAGCTAAAGTTTTTAGAAAAAAAGTTAACTTATTTAGAAATATTTTTAATGGAATTATTTTTTTGGTAACTTTATCTATGATGATTTTATTTATTCTTAATAGAAATGGACAAGTTGGTTCACAATTTCAAAAAAATAATTTTATTTTTTTAATTGCCGGATTAAGT
>JAIFTM010000048.1 GCA_019661745.1 Mollicutes bacterium PWAP
AGTTAATAGTTTAACTACTCTCTTGATTCTTATTCTTTACTTTTATAAAAAGAAAAGAATTTTTTAAAAAAAAGAGGAGCA
Organism: Mollicutes bacterium PWAP; assembly: GCA_019661745.1. Taxonomy (GTDB): domain Bacteria; phylum Bacillota_I; class Bacilli_A; order Mycoplasmatales; family Metamycoplasmataceae; genus JAIFTM01. Next base: position 82 of record JAIFTM010000048.1, read on the forward strand.
AATTTCATCAGTAAATTGTGGACTAGACATAGTTTGAAGCAATTTAAAGGGTTTATTTGCCGAAGCATTACTTAAGGTGTTAAGTATTGTTGGTGTGGATGCATAAAAGCTTCACATTCATGTTTACATGGTGCTTTTATTTAAATTAAATTTTTAATAATTTATTTAATAAAAGCCACTATTTTTTATAAAAATAGTGGATTTTATTTATATCAAATCAATTTTTTGAAAGGATATTTTATGAAAAAAAGAAATAATTTATTTAGAACTGTCGGTTCTACTATTTTGGTTACAACTCCTATACTCACAGTTGTAAGTTGTGGTGCAAAACCTTATTCAACAGGTCTTTATTCTCAAGGAAGAAGAACATTGATTACGCATGTTGATGCAAATTCTAAATCTGTTTTTACTGGAGAACTTAAAAGTGCTTGAGATCTATCAATTGTTGAAAGATCTCCTATTTATCATGAATTTTTATCACCTACTATCCCTTCAATTATTAGACAAACAGTTACTCAAAATTCTTCAATTAGTTTTAATAAAGATGGTACAATAAATCAAGATAAAAACAAAAAAACAGAAACGAACTTTGATATTATAAATTCTGCTTCTTTCATTGATTCTCATGGTACTCAACAAAAATATTCAAATTGAAATAATTTTGAAACAAATTTAGATTTAAATCCTTCTAAAGAATTTATTTTTGAAGTGCCTAATGGAGTTCATTATATTAATAATAAAGGTGAAAAATCTCAATATGAATTAAAAGGAAAAGATTTATTTTATGGATTTATGAGGCTTATTTATTCAAATGATGATATTAGACAATTTGGAGAATCAGATGTGCAAGGTGTTTATGGTGATAATTTAAATCCTTTTAGTAATCAATATGCTAATTCTTTATTGGATGATTATTATTCTTGAAATAATGATAAAGATCCTAATCATGATAAAAAAATGTTTGGAAAAAAATATTCTTTAAATGGTAAAAAAAAACCTTATTGAAAATCCAAAAATTTTGTTAATTCTCCAAATATTTATTTATTAGGAGCAAATCTTTTTGATATTGATTTTGACAAAACCATTGAAAAAAATTTAAGTCCTTTAGCAGGTTCATATGAATTTCACATCGTTATGAAAGAAAAAAATAATTCTTTATTCATAAAATCATTATTTTCCGGATCTTATACAATTCCCGTGCCATCTGAAAAAATAATAAATGATTCTAATCTTTCGACTTTAAGTGATTTTAAGTCTTCTCCAGGAAAATTCTTGCAATGGAATGAATTTGGTACTTCTAAAAAAAAGCATGGCCTTTATGATCTTTCTAATGAATTAACTATTGGTAGATATTATATTTCTAACTATGATTCTAATGCTGGATCAAAAGGTTTTGTAATTGAACAAAATCCATTTTCTTATGATAAAGATTGATTAAAATTAGATAATACTATTTTAAAATTTCAAATTTTACCTTATAGTTCTGGAGACCCTGATGCTCAACAACAGGCATGAGCTAAATCTTTCCGTAATGATGAAAATTCTGAAAGTTTTCTTTATAAAGAGGTTCTCAAAAATCCTTCATTATTAAATGAAATTAATAAAGATAATTCTTCAAAATGAGTTTCTTCATCTACAAGTGGAATGATTAATAGTTTGGCTTTCAATCCTGAATATATGATTAAAGGAAAAAAACAAATTGATGAAAATATGTCAAAAATCCTTTTTGGAACAAATAAAAGTGATGTTTTAAATAATAGTGATGCTGACGATCAATATTTTTTTGGAAGAGGTAAAAGATTTAGAAGATTATTAAATTCTTCTGTTAATTTATATTCCCTTTACAAAGAATGAAAACCTTCATCATCTGCAAATGCTAAAACTAATGCCTTGTGAGCTCCTGGTCAAGCTTTTGATTTTAATAATAATGTTTCTCAAAAAGGTGTAAATTATTCATATGGTTATGGAGTTTCTAATTATTTAGAACAATCTAATAATTATATAGAATCTTTAAACAAAGACCCCAATAACGTTAATTGAATAGATACTTATGTCCCTTCTTCCCTTAGTGAAAAATCTACTTATATAAAAAATATTAAAAATGAGTTTATTAAATTAGTTAAAGAATCAGGATTGAAAAATTCGGATAAAAAAACATTTTATCTTTATGACCTTTTCCCAAATGATAAAAATATGAACCTAACTACAATAAATGCATATAATCATTTAATCGAATATTTAAATTCATTAACTTCTGATTCTGGAATAGAAATTAAGTCTTTTCTTGAAAATCAAGATGACAATGAAAGTACTTCTTCAATGGAAATATCTACCATTAATTCTTCGTCACCTTTATTCCGTTTTATATCTGGAGGAGATTATTTAGGTATTTCTTCAGTTTTACAGCAAACTTTCAGTGCTTATTGAGGATTTGGATTTTTAACTCAATTTATTCATGAAATTTATAAAGATCCACATTACTTAGTTTCTGAATTAAAAGAAGGAGATGGAAGAGTAAATGGAGATTATTCTGCGCAACAAACAGAAAAATTAGATTTTTCACATTTTATTAATTATTTAGAAACTGAATTAACAAAATTAGAAAATCAAGAAATAGCTTCAGCAAGAAAAAATGGAAATACCCCCAACCCTAATATTACAATACTACATATCGTTAATGAATTAAAAAATGGGTCTTCAACTATAAATGATTTTTTAAATTTTAAAAGACAAACTAATAATAACAAAGAAAATATTTATGTTATTTTAAATAATATTTTTCTTTCTTATATGTTTAAAGAAGTTTCGTCAAAAAATAAACCTATTGAAATACAAAAATGAAATAGAGTTCTTATGAATTCTCATATTTCAAATAATTTAATTTTAGGAGATGAAAGATATTCTTCAACTTCTTCGGTTTCAGCTGTAGTTAAAAATCCAACTGCTTTAAACCAAAATATTAACATTGATATTGAGAAAATTTATTCTCAACCATGATTGCATCTTGGCGGACAACAAGTACTTCAACCTGTTAATGGTATAAATCTAATCGACACAAGAGTTGATTTAAATTAAAAGAAAGGAATAAATGACTAAATATATATTAAAACGTGTTTTATTAGCTATTTTAACTTTGATTATTGCCGTAATTATTACTTTCTTTTTATTAAAATTAATTAATAAAGTTCCTAAAGCTATTGATTCATATATTACAGAAAAATCATCTAATGCTAAAAATGGCGTTGATTTAAGTTCTATAAGATCTAATGCTTATTTAAAATTTAATTATCATCCAGATTTAAATGTTTTTAAATCTTTTGGAAATTATATTTCAAAAATTTTTACTCATGGTGATTTTGGTATTTTTTATAAAAAAGTTGACTTAAATATGTCAATGTTAGAACACTTTGCTAAACCTTTAAAATGAACTTTTATTGTTTCTGGAATTGGGTTTTTATTTGGTTCTATATTTGGAATAATATTTGGTATTTTTGCCGGTTATAAAAGAGGTAAACTTCCTGATGTTGCTTTAAATATTTTATCAATTATTTTTGTTTCTATACCTTCTTTTGTTCTTGCTGCAATTATTTTATTATCATTTAATTCTAGTTCTTGACCCATAACCTTTAAAACATTGGGAATTGATGGCAATATTATTGATCAAATTAAGTCACTTTTAATCCCTATTTTTATTGTTATAGTTACTTCTTTTGCTTCAATTACTTATTATGTACGTAACGAAGTAGTTGAGGTATTATCTACAAACTATGTAGCAACTGCTAGAAGCAAGGGGTTTTCTGAAATTAAAATCTTTTTTAGACATATTTTGCGTAATATTTCTATACCAATGTTGACAGTTTCTCTTTCAAGATTTATTTATATTTTACTTGGAACTCTTGTAATAGAAATGTTCTTTGGAGTTCCCGGTACAGCAAAAATGTTTTCACTTGCAATGGTTAATTATGAATATAATATTATTATG
>JAIFTM010000049.1 GCA_019661745.1 Mollicutes bacterium PWAP
AAAATAATAATTTAAAAATAAAATGTTCGAATTACATTTTATAAAGTTGTATTTTTCTTACTATATAATTATTAATATGGATTTAGCAGATATTTTACTTTGAACATTTTCACTTGTGTTAGCCTTTATTGGTATTATTTTTGGTTTAATTTCTTCTATTAATTCTACTCGTGCTCTTAGAGAAATTCAAAATCTTATTAAAAAAAGTCGTGTTACTGAAGAAAGTGAAAGACTTTTTTATACAAATTTAACTCAAAGTAGAATTGACTCAGTTGATATTGTTAGACAACTAAGAGATGCCCACATGGAAATTACTAATTGAGATTTTGCAATGATTGCATCTACTACAAGATTGAATCCTACTCCTAATGATATTGCTACTTCTTTAGTCCACACTCAATATGAAGATATTTTAAAATCATATAGAAAATATAAAACAAAGGCTGATATTAAATTTTTAAATATTACTAAAAATTTTAATCTAAAAAAAGACACCCCTATGAGTAAAGAACTAAAACTTAAATTAATTGATTACTATAGATGATATATTCAAGTATTAACAAATTTAATTGTTCAATATACTAATATTAATAAGGATATTAGATAATGATAAATTTAATAACAGAAAATGTTGAAACTAAAGAAAGAATTGATAAATATATTTCAAACAATTCAAACATTAGTAGAAACGATATAAAAACTTTAATTGAAATGCATGCTGTTTCAGTAAATGGTATTGAGGTTAGAAAAAATAAATTTAATGTAAAAAATGGCGATTTAATTAACATTTCAAAATTAGTTCAAAAAGAAATGTCAGCAAAACCAGAAAATATTGAAATTGATGTTATTTTTGAAGATAAATATTTAGCTGTCATTAATAAAAAAAGTGGAATGGTTGTTCACCCAGCTCCTGGTCATCCTGGCGGAACTTTAGTCAATGCTTTGTTACATCGTTTCAAAGGGTTAAGTAATATAAATGGTGATATAAGACCCGGTATTGTTCATCGTATTGATAAAGACACTTCAGGCCTTTTGGTTGTAGCCAAGGAAAATCAAACTCATAAAGCTTTGGCTGATCTTTTGAGGAATCATGAAATTAAAAGAATTTATTATGCTATTGTAGAGGGAAAAATGGAAAATAAAATTTACCATATTAATTTACCGATTGCTAGAGATGATATTTCACGTAAAAAAATGATTGTTTCTAAACATAAATCTAAAAATGCAGTTACACATATTTATACTGAAAAAATTGTTGGAAATAAATCTTTAGTTAGATGTGAGCTTGAAACTGGAAGAACTCATCAAATACGTGTTCATTTAAATTATATTAAACATCCTGTTTTTGGAGATCCAACTTATGGTTCTAAAGTTGATGATTTTGGCCAAAGATTACATGCTTATAAATTAAGTTTTATACACCCCATAACAAAAGAAAAAATGTATTTTGAAGCTCCATTACCTAAAGAATTTGATATTATGAAACAACAATAAAGTTGTTTTTATTTTTGAAAAATTTATATAATAAAAATATGACAAATAAAGAGCTAAGTAAAAAATTAAAAGAATATTCTAAAGTTAGAGGAATAAGTAGATATGAAGATGATGTAGTTGAATTATTACGTAATAACACAAGTGAAAGTGGGTTCGAATATAGTAGAGATGGGTTAGGGTCATTAATCATGAGAAATCCTGGTAAAGGACCTAAAATTCAAATTACAGCACATATGGATGAAGTTGGTTTTTTAGTGAGTGATATTACTGAAAAAGGATTTTTAAAGTTATTCATGGTTGGTGGTATTTGAACTTCTTCAGTTATTGGAACTAAAGCAAGTGTTTTTTCAGAAGATGGTAAAGAATATTTTGGTGTGTTTGGACATACTTCAATTCATATAATGACTCCTGAACAAAGAGCAAAAACTCCAACTTTAAATAATATGTATGTAGATTTAGGTTTAAAATCAAAATCCGAAGTAGAATCATTAGGCATTGGAATTGGATCGCAAGTCCATTTAAATGCTGATTATTTTGAAACAGCAAATCCTGATTATGTTGTTGGTAAAGCAATTGATGATAGAGCCGGTGTTGTTGTAATTGAAACAGTTGTCAATAATTTAAGAGGAATTGATACACCTAATGATTTATATATTGTCGGAACAGTTCAAGAAGAAGTTGGTACTCGTGGAGCAGTAACAAGTGTTAGTAAAATAAAACCCGATATTGCTATTGCAATTGATACCACTACTAGCCACGACACACCTGGAACTCCTCATGGAATAAATAATTTAGATTGTGGAGTTGCTTTAAGAATCAATGATTTAGGAACTATGATGGACCCTAAATTAATTAATTTTATTTTTAATACAGCTAAAAAACATAATATTAAAGCATATAAGTTTATTCCTAAAGGTGGAGGCACAGATGCTTCAAAATTACAGTATGGAGAAAATGGCGTTCCTGTAATAACTTTAAGCATTCCTCAAAGATATTTACATTCACCGCATGGTTTAATTTCTTTAAATGATATACAAGAAACTATTAAATTAGTTACTTCAATATGTAAAACATTAGGTCAAAAAGAATATAACATTATAAAATATATTTAATTATTTAATTAAATGGATGAATCAATAAACCCGATAAAAATTTAATATATAATAATATTGAACTTATTTTTACATTAAATTATTTATTTAATTATTTGTGTTAATTCTTTTAATTTTTTAAATATTTAAATTTAAAATTTGTTTGGAAGGATTAAATTAAAAAATATAAATATGATAAATAAAACACAAAAAACACAAATTTCGAATTCTAATGATGTCGAAATTAAACAAAAAATGTTTTCTAAAAATTATTGAAAAGAATTACTTAAAAAACAAACAGTTTTTGAATGAATATGACAATCAATTTTTTTGACCGTAATGTTATTTTTTTCTATATTAGATATAAATGGAGGTTTAGTATTAAACTCAAGTTTAAAAAGTGGTAGATTTTTACCCACTTTTGGACAAATTCTTATTATTTTTGGAGCTTTAGCGGCCTCTTTAATTGTTATGAATAGACTACATAGATTTAAACAAGAATTGCCATTTTTACTTTTAGGAACTATCTTAACTGGTTTGGGACTTCTTATGCAAGGTTATGATTCTTCTCTCCAAGGTGGAGATATGGGTGGTTTAATGAGTCCGGGTATGATTCAAATATTTATTTTTGGCATGTCATCATTGGCTGGTTTAGCAAAAGTTATTAATAATAAATCCAATGTTAGTAAACTCAATTCAAAAATTTTTAGTATAGAAATGCTTGTTTCTATACTGTCTATTTTAATAGTTATTGGTCCATTTTATATGATTTTTGATAGATTTGCAGCAAGCTCAACAACTTCTTTAACAAATAATATGAATTGAATTGAATGAATTGGTATTATTGGTTTTGCCTTTTCAACAAGCGCAATAATAATAATGACTATTTGAAGATGACAATGAACTCTTGTTTTATGGACAATTTCAAATATACTTTTTATTACTTATTACTTAATTTTATATATTGATTTAGGTTATCCTGTTTTGGCTTTAGTTTTAATTTGTAGTTTATACTTTTTTGTAGATTTATACATATTGGGTAAATGAATAATTTTAAAATCAAAAGAATTTATATCTTAAACAAACAATTTTAAATGTAAGACAAAGTCTTATTTTTATTTTTAATTTATAATAAAAATAATTACAGGAGTTAATTATGAAAAGAAAATTTAATGAACTAGAAACACTTAGAAGAGAAAAAGTAAACACTTTAGAAAAATTAGGTGTAAATGCTTATGGTAAAAATATAGAATTTTCAGATAATTCTAAATCTTTAAATAAAAAATATAAAAATATTTCTAAAGAAGATTTGGCTGATCGTGAAGAATTTGCTTCTACAGTGGGTAGAATTATTTCTGCAAGAGGTCCTTTTGTTATTACAAAAGATAGTTTTGGAACTTCACAAATGTACCTTGCTAAAAAAGAATTTCCAGAAATTTATGAAATTATAAATATTCTTGATTTAGGAGATATTGTTAGATATGAAGGGAAGGTTATGAAAACCGGAACCGGAGTTGTTACATTAAGAGTAAATAAAATTGAAGTTTTATCTAAAACATTAAAATCTTTACCTGAAAAACATCATGGTCTTAAAGATAAAGAAGAAAGATTTAGAAGAAGATATGTTGATTTACTTGTAAATGAAGAAACTAAAAAAACATTTTGAAAAAGAACAAAAATTATTTCTGAAATCAGAAGATATTTTGATGAATTAGGTTACATGGAAGCAGAGACTCCTATTTTACAACCTATTTTAGGTGGAGCGGCAGCTAAACCCTTTAAAACTCATCACAATGCTTTAGATATGCCTTTTTATATGAGAATAGCTACAGAGTTGCCACTTAAAAGATTATTAGTTGGTGGGATTGATAGAGTTTACGAAATCGGTAGATTATTTAGAAATGAAGGAGTTGATACTACACATAATCCTGAATTTACAACTATTGAATTTTATGAATCATATTCTAATTTAAATGGAATGATTAATAGAACTGAAAAGTTATTAGAGTCATTACTAAAAAAATTAGATCTTCCTAAAATTATTAAATATGGAGAAAAAGAAATTGATATGTCTCTTCCATTTGCAAAATTAAATATGGTTGATGCAGTTAATAAATTTATAGGAATTGATATTAGAAATTCTACTTTAGAAGAAGCAAAAAATATTGCTGTAAAGCACGGAATTAAAATTGAAAAATACTTCAAATTAGGACATATTATTAATTCATTATTTGAAGAATTTATTGAAGAGACAATAGTTAATCCAACATTTGTTTATGGACATCCAGTTGAAATTTCTCCTCTTGCTTCTTTAAATGAAGAAGATCCTCGTTTTACAGATAGGGCAGAATTATTTATTGATGGAAGAGAGTATGCAAACATGTTTACTGAGTTGCATGATCCTATTGATCAATTAAGTAGATTTGAAAGTCAATTTGATGAAAGAAAATCCGGAAATGATGAAGCCAATGAAATTGATATGGATTATGTTGAAGCGTTGGAATATGGAATGCCACCATCAGGCGGATGTGGGATTGGTATAGATAGATTAGTTATGCTTTTGACTAATAAATCTTCAATTAGAGAAGTTTTATTATTTCCTCACTTAAAAAATAAAAATAAAAATTAAACCATCAAAAAGGTTTAATTTTTATTTTTTAAAAGAAAATAATTATTGAATTTATTTTCTATCTTTTTTGAGTGCCTCTAATGGCATTCTTTTTAATTTCCATTTCTTTTATATCAAGTTGAGCAGTTTCGTTTGAGGAATTTAATTTACCAAATGCATTTGTTATATTTATTACTTTACCAACCAAAGTTATAATATCTCCATCATTAATAATAGTCATACCAGTAGGCAATTTAACTTTACCATTATGTTCTATTGAAACAACAGAAATTTTTAATTTAGTCAACTTAAGATCTTTAAGTGGTTTATTCAAATATGTTTCTTCATGTACTGATGTAGAGCCAATTGCATAACCATCTCCAATTTCAAATAAGTCTTCTGAATATTTTATAAAATTACTTTGTGTTGCAATTAGGGCAGTTCTTGATCCTGCTTCAGCTTCAGGTCTAACAATAACATCAACGCCAATTTGTTTAAGAACTCTTTCATGTCTTCTACTTGTAGCTTTAGCAATAATATGTTTAACTCCTAATTCTAATAATGCAGCAACAATTTCAATATTATTAGAAACTCCGACTATAACAGTATCAAATGTATCTATTGAATGCGCTTTTAGACCTTCTAAGTCAGCTCCATCAGCAATAATAACATCATCTATTAGTCTAGCAATAGGTGTTAATTTATCTTCATTTACATCAATTGCAATAACTTTTCTACCAAATTTTATTAATTCCTCAACAACAGCTGTACCAAATCTTCCGGTACCAATTACAGCAATATCTTTTTTATTACCTTTTCTTTTTTTACCCACAATAAAAACCCCCTAATTTATATAAATTTATTATAAAT
>JAIFTM010000050.1 GCA_019661745.1 Mollicutes bacterium PWAP
AATAAAAGGAGTATTGTTTCTTACTTCTATTAATTGTTTTTGAAAAGAATCACCAAGACCTTTTATATAATTAAAAGGTAAAATAATTCTTTTATTTTGTAATTCATTGTAAACAACATTAGTACTTAAATTAATTTCAGGACTTATAATTTTAATTTCTTGAGCCATAGCTTCAATGGAATATTTTTTTAAAGAAGATTGACCAGCACTACTTGAACCTATTACGGCTGTATAAAATTCTATTGGAAATCTACTTTTTAAATAAGCTAATGAAAATGAAATAATTCCATAACTAACGGCGTGAGATCGGTTAAATCCATAACTAGCAAATTTTTCAATAGCTGCAAAAATTATATTTGCATCTTTTTCAGAAACATTATTTTTAAGAGCTCCTTTTATAAATTTATCTTTGTTCTCTAAAATTAGTGATTCTTTCTTTTTAGATATTGCTCTACGCATAATATCTGCTTCTGAAAAATCAAAACCTGAAACATTTTGAAGAATTTGCATAATTTGCTCTTGATAAATTATTATTCCATAAGTATTTTCTACAATTTTATCGTAAGAAGGGTGAATTTTAGGAATTTCTTCTTCATTTTTTTTTCTTTTTATATAAGAAGGAATAAATGCCATAGGGCCTGGCCTATATAAAGAAATAACAGCAACTAAATCTTCAAAATTGTCTATACCAACATCTTTTAATGTTTTTTTCATATCATAACTTTCAACTTGAAAAATTCCATTTGTATTACCGCTGTTTAAAAGAAATAAAGTTTTAGAATCATCTAAGTTAATTAGATCAATGTTCAACTTTTTTTTATAATTAATAAAAATTTCATCAATTATTTTTATCATAGAAGTTAAATTACTTAAAGCAAGTAAGTCAAATTTTAATAATCCAATTTCTTCAATAACGCTTCCATCTACAGAAATTTGATTGAACCCAGAATTTGATGTAGTTATTTCTGCAATATTACTTAATTTTTCATTAGACAAAACAATACCTGCAGCATGTGTCCCAAATTGCCTTACATATCCTTCAATTAATAAAGCCATTTCAAATAAACTTTTGTTTTCATCATTTTTATTAATTTCAGCTCTAAATTTTGCAACTTTTTTATATGATTCTTTTAATCCCATTCCATTGGGTATTTTTTTAGTTATCAAATTAGCTTTAACGACGGGATATCCTTTTAAGCGAGCAATATCTTTTAAAGCACTTTTAGAAATAATTCTACTAAAAGTAATTATTTGAGCACAATTTTCTTTACCGTATTTATTAAACATATATTCAACAACTTGAATTCTTTTATCACTTTGAATATCTATATCAATATCAGGCATAGTAATTCTTTTTGGATTTAAAAATCTTTCGAAAAGAAGATTAAATTTAATTGGATCAACTTTAGTAATATTTAAAAGAAAAGAAACAAGAGATCCGGGAGCGCTGCCGCGACCAGGACCAATATAAATATTATTATTTTTACATCAACTAACCATGTCCTCCATTATTAGAAAATAATCAACAAATTTTAACTCTTCAATAACAGAAATTTCAAAATTCAGCCTTTTTAAATAATCTTGAAAATTTATATTAGAATTTTTAAAATAATATTTTTTTAGAGATTTAAGCAAAAGATCTTTAAATAATTTAATTGAATTATCACTAAATGTAGGAACTGGTTTTTTATTTATTTCTCTTTTTGTAGAAATTTCTTTTAAAAAAAGGGGCGCTTTTTCTAAAGAAATTGATTTTATTTCAGTTTCAAAAATTTTCATTAAAATTTTTAGTGAATCTTTTTTATTATTAAATGTATTTGCAATTGTAACTTCTTCTTCTTTTAAAATAATTAAATTATTATCATCAATAACAAAATTATTATTTTGGAATAAAGAACTTGAAATATTAGAAATGTTTTTAAAACCAATTTTATTTTTAGGCAAAATAATTATTTTTTGGTTTGTTAAATGAATACCTAATGAAAATTCTATTTTAAATTCTTTACTAAGCTTAATAAGATCAGAATATGATTTTAAGTTATTTCTATCAACGACAATAATTTTATCTCATTCATTTTCTTTTGCATAAATAAAAAGATCTCTCAATTTAATTGAGGAGTAACCTATAGAAAATTCTGAATAAACTAATTTACTTTTATATGACATTATTTTAATTATATTTTTTTATTAAAAAATATGAATTAAAAAATGTCATATTCTATAATTTCTATTTTATTTTCAAGATTTTCTTTTTCTAATTTTGGAAATAGTTCAAGTTCATCTTCTAATTTTTTAGCTACTTTTAATTTTGGTTTTATAATAGGATTATCAGGAGCAAACATTTCACATGTCTCATTTGCTTTTTGAATTGAAATTTCATATAAACCGAATTTAATTGATCTATTTATCGTTTCTTGTTTATCTGCAGTTAAAATTGGCCTATAAATAGGAAGTTCTGATTGAGATTGTATAACTAGCATGCTTTCTAAAGTTTGAGACGCCACTTGACCAATATTTTCTCCATTAGAAATGCCTAAATAGTTATATTTAATAGCCAATTTAGATGCTATTCTATAAAAACTTCTTCTCATTAAAATAATTTTATAAGATTGAAAATTTGTTAATCCTTCATAATTCATTAAATCAGTGTAATTAGATCTAAAAAGTTTTGCGCTCCCTTGATATTCAATTAACTTATTAATAATTTTATCAATTTTTTCTACTGTTTTGAAATCAGTCATAGGAGGAGTAATAAAATTTAAAAAATCAACATGAATTCCTCTTTTCATCATATCTAAAGCAGCTATGGGAGAATCTATACCACCACTTATTAAATGTAAAACTTTACCATTAATTCCGGTAGGGTAGCCACCCAAACCTTTATAACGTTTTGCAAAAATATAAGTATATTCTTTTCTAATTTCTACTTCAATTTTTAAACCATTTTTAATATCAACTTTTCAGTCAGTATTTCTTAAAATAAATCCACCCAATTCTTTGGCATATTCCATTGAAGTTTTTGGAAATTCTTTTCAATGTCTTTTTACAGTTACTCTAAAATTATCAGTTTTAATTTCTTTAATTAAATTTTTAATAGATTCTTTTATGTTTTTTTCATTAGTTTCTACTTTTATTACAGGAGAAAAAGAGCTTATTCCAAATATTTTTTTTAATCCTTCGATGTTTTTTTCTGAATATTTTAAAAAAATTCTATCAAATTGAACTTCACAATGAAGCCCTACAATATTTTTAATATTTTTAGCCAATTTTCTAACAAAAAGCATTTTGTTTTTTCTTTTAGTAGATAATTCACCAAAACGAATGAGAATTTCATTATATTTCAATGTCATATTTCTCCTTTTTAATATTTTCAAAAACTATTTCTAAAGCTCTTTTATAATTTTTAAAAATATATTTATTATTGGCTTTATCAATAAAATTATAAATTTTCTCATCGGCGCTTTTATATTTATTAAGTGAATTATATAAAATATCAAATAATTCACTATAAATTGCTTGCTTTGATACTTTAATATAGAAAGAGTTAATTGAATTAGTAATTTCTTCTAATCTAGCAATTGTAATTTTTGTAACAATACTTAAATCATTATTCTTTTTAACAAAATTTTTAAATAAAGAATTTACTTCATTAAAACCATCTATAAAAATGTTTTTTTCATTCAATCCATATTTTTTAATAATAGTGTCAGAAAAATTTAGTATTTGTTGAGACTCTTCAAATTTATCTTTTAAAACAATATCATTTTCAATTGTTTTTTTAATCAATTTATCCAATTCAAATACTTTTTTAAATGAATCAGAAATGGAAGAAAGAATTTGAATAATTTCAATTAATTTTAATGAATAAGAAACAGATATTTCTTTTTTGAAAATTAAAAATATTTTATTAAATCTATTCATTTCATATTCAAGAGTTTCTTTCGCTTTTATAAGTTCAACGGTAGGTTGAGCACCATCAACAAAAATTGCTTTATATTTATTAATAGATTTTTCTGAGTGTTTTAAAAAAATGCTTGCATTCATAATTACAGATTTTTGAAATTTTTGATTTTTAAAAAAATTTTCATATTTAATTTCAAATTCTAAATTATTTTTTAAAATAATAACGGATCTACAATAAATTTTTACTTCTTCTATGACAGAAATGTCAAAATCTTTGAATTTATTCAATAACCTTTTAATGTCTTTTTTTAAAGTTTGTATTCTTTGATCAAAATTAATTCTTTTTTTAATATCTTCTGAATAATTACTATTCATAATTTCTCTATGGACGTGAGAATAACTAACTAGTAAACTAAAAGTATTGGGACCCAAGTCTACAATATCAAGGTAACTTCTAATACCTTGTTCATAGCCCGAATAAGAATTAAATCTTTTTTTATTATCTTTAACAACTTCCGCTTTTCAAAAATCTTTATCATAGATTTTTTGCTTTTGTATTATAAATTTTATTTTATTAGTAAATATTTTGAATTTTTTTTCTTTCAAAAAAATTTCTGGAGCATTATTGTCTATAAGATTTCTTCAAATTTCTTGCATTGAACTCATTCTTGCAGAAATAGTTCTATCAACCATTGTAAAGCTTTTTATTTTAGATAAAAGTTCATCAATTTTATCAATAAATTCTTTTAATTTAAAATCAAATTCAATATTTAATTTAACAATTTGTTTATAAGTTTCAGTTATAAGATTTTTATGCATTGATTTTTTTAAAATTTCAATTGAAAGAAATTCTTTATTAATATCATCAAAATCCATGTAAAGGTCATTAATCAATTCTTGATCATTTGGAGATTTTTCTTTAGAAACTATCCCTTTCATAACATCTAAGTTTTTATGAGTAGAATTAATCTTACGTTCTAAAACATGAAAATTATCAATTTCATATTTAATTTTTTCAATTTTATTTTTTCGATAAAATTTAAAATAAAATATTGCTGCAAAAATAACAAAAAATATTGTTAACGTAATTAATGAAATCAATGTTACTAAAAAAATCGTATTTTCTAAAATCATATTTAAATTATATTTAAGAATTAACTATATGTTAAAATATATTTGTATATAAACAGAGTTTTTATTGTTTGGGTTAATATGATTGTTGAATTAAAGTTAGTAAATTCTGTTTGTTGAAAACTTAGATATATCATATCCAAATGAATCAAACATCTTATTTAATACAATTTAAAAATAAAAAAGGAGAAAAATTATGGCAAGATATACGGGCCCACAATTTAAAAAATCTAGAAGACTTGGTTTCTCAACTTTAGAGACTGGAAAAGAATTTTCTAAAGGTAAACAAAGAGAATATGCGCCAGGCCAACATGGACAAATTAGAAAAAAACACTCAGATTTTGCAGTCCACTTATTTGAAAAGCAAAAAGTTAAATTCACATATGGGGTTTCTGAAAAACATATGAAAAAATATTATTTAAAGGCTACAAAGCAAGAAGGAATTACTGGTCACAACTTATTAATTAACTTGGAAAAAAGACTTGATAATGTTGTTTATAGAATGGGATTTGCTTCTACTAGAAGACAAGCAAGACAATTTGTTAATCATGGACACTTTACTTTAAATGGTAAAAAAGCAGATATTGCATCAATGGTTGTTAATGCTAAAGATATTGTTGAAGTTAAACCTAAATCTCAATCAATTAAATTTATAGTTGAAAATTTAAAAAATGGTAAAATATCTGAATGAGTTTCAGTTAAAGGTTTCAAAGGTACATTTGATAGAAATCCAGAAAGAAATGAATTCTTAAAATCAATTAAAGAATCTTTACTAGTAGAACAATATTCAAAATAGATTTATATTTCTATTTTTTTTATTTAAAAAA
>JAIFTM010000051.1 GCA_019661745.1 Mollicutes bacterium PWAP
ATATTAAAGGATGGTTAAAAATGATCAAAAAATTAAAAATTACTAAATCATCTTGAAAATTAAAATTAATTTTTCAAGATGATAAAAAAATAGAAAACTTATTAGAAGAAAAAAACCAAATTACAGAAGATTTAAATTCTAAAACACTTTATCTTTTTGCAGGTAAAAAAAATATTTATTCTTTGAAAATTGCTAAAAATTTTCTAAAAATTGCAATTTCAAATAGAAGAAATTCTATTATTGATTTAGAAACATTCGAATCTAATAAAGTTAAATTGGTTGATATTGTTAAAGCTTCAGTTAGAATTAATTATGATAGAAAAGATTTGCAATTTTCATTGAAATCTAAAACTAAAAAATCAAAAACTACAAAAGTTTGATTTAAATCAAAAGAAATAAATTCCATTTTTGAAGAAGAAGTTGTTAAAGGCGAAATTTCTTTAGAAGTAAGAAAATGACAAATGTCTCCACCCAATATTTTAAACAGTGAAGTATTTGCTAAAGAAGTTAAAGAAAGCTTTAATGGAATTGAAAACGTTAAAGTTACTGTTTTAAATAGAAAACAAATTGAAAAAAGAAATATGGGGTTACTAATAGGAGTTAATTCTGGCAGTAATTGTGAAGCTAGAGTTGTTATTGTTGAATATAAAGGAAATCCTGAATCAAAACAAAAAACAGCGCTCGTTGGAAAAGGAATTATTTTTGATTCCGGTGGTTATTCTCTAAAGCCTGCTAAATTTTCTTTAGGAATGAAATTTGACATGTCTGGTGCAGCAGTTGCGGCAGGGGCTGTTAAAGCTATTGCCAAATTAGAATCTAAAAGTAATTTTACTGCAGTTCTTTCAATTACAGATAATTTAATTGGTCATAAAGCAATTACTACAGACGTTGTTTTAAAAGCAATGAATGGTAAAACAGTTGAAATTAACAATACCGATGCCGAAGGTAGATTAGTTATGGCCGATGCTAACGTTTTAGCTACAGAAGAATTAAATGCGACAAGAGTTGTTAATATAGCTACTCTTACAGGCGCTATGTTAGCTGCTTTAGGACATACATATACTGGTGTTTGAGCAACAGATGACAAAGATTGAAAACAAATTAAAAATGCTGGCAAAAAAGCTGATGAATTGTTATGAAGAATGCCAATTCATGAAGACTTTGCAAAATTTATTAAAGGTAGTGAAATTGCCGATTTAAGAAATACTGATTATTCAGGTAATGCAGGTTCTAGTTCTGCATTTCAATTTTTAACACAATTTGTTAATCCTAAAAAATCTTCACATGTTCACTTTGATATTGCTGGAACTTCAGAAATATCTATGTTAGCAAAGTCACCTTTAATTAGAACTTTGGTTGAATTATCTAAAGAGATTAAATAAATGGAAAATATTATTGTATTTTCTGTTTTCGGAGCAATTATTCTTTTTTCTTTTGTTTTTGCTTTAATATTTATTTTAAAAAGCAAAAAAAATAGTTCATTTGACATCCATAATTATAAAAAAACAATTATGGATAGAGATATTGCATCTAAACGTTCAAAAAATAATCAAAAAGAAAAAAAACAATTAAAACTTGATAAATTAGTTAAAAAACTTGACAAAAAAATTTTATATATGGAAGAAATAAGAAAAAAAGATCCTCTTTATAATGTAAAAAACAAAGATGGTATCATTTATGAATCTCATAAAAGTTTCCCATCTAAATCTTATTCTTCTAAATCAGAAAAAAAATAAAATTAGCTATTATTTGCTATTTTTTTTATAATAAATTTATGAATATTAAAATTATTTGTATTGGCAAATTACCTGATGATCTAAAAAAAATTGAAGATAAATATAAAAAAAGAATAAAGTTTTATTCAAAATTTGAAATTATTGAACTTAAAGAAAAAAACAATAAAAATAAAAAAATTCAAATTAAAGATGAAACTAATGATATTTTAAAACATATTTCTAAAAGTGAAAAGGTTTTTTTGTTTTCACTTTTAGGAAAAAATTTATCTTCTGTAGGATTTTCAAAAATTTTTAATCAAAGCAATATTGCTTTTATAATAGGCGGATCAAATGGAGTAGATGAAAGTTTATTTAAAGAAAAAATTAAAGTAAGCGAAATGACTTTTCCTCATGGACTTTTCAGAATAATGTCTTTAGAACAAATTTTCAGATCTTTAAATATTAAAAATGGTGGAAAATACCATAAATAATTTTTTTAATTAAATATAATACAAATATGAATATTGCAAAAAAAAGAATGTTTACAATTAAAAAAATAAGTTTCATGGCTATATTAATATCTTTAAGTGTTGTTTTTATTTTAATATTTACAAGATTTATACCAATAGGTTCGATTCCTTCTCTTAAAATTGGTTTAGGTGGATTGCCAATTAAAACAACTGGCTATTTATTTGGCCCTATTATTGGAATGATAACTGGTTTAATTACTGATCTTATTTCTTTTGCTATAAGTCCTACATTTATTCATTATTGATATATTTTAGCTTTTATTCTTACGGGTATTATTCCTGGATTAATTTCTTTTATTATGTTCAGAAAATGAAAAAAAGAAGAAGTTATAACAAAACTTTTTGAAAGTAAAAAAAATTATTTAAATTTTATTATTACAATTGTAATTTTAACTTCAATAATTATAGGAATGACTATTTTTATACTTCACCAACCTTCTTCAAACTTTGGTGATGGATTTATCAAAAATAAATTTGTTTTTTTAGGAATTGCTATCGCTGGAGTTTCCACTATGTTGATTGCAGTATTAATTTTTTGGTTTGTTTTTAAGCCTAAAACAATTAATAATATATTACCAATTATTGCTTTTAGTGCTATATTAGAAATTTGTGTACTACCTTTATTAGCATTAGGAGATATTTCTACTTTTAACTTGAAAAAAAGTTTTGTAACTATTTTAACTGCCCACTTGCTTATAAGTCCAATTAGAATTTGAGTTAATACAGGACTTGTATATTTTGCCCAATCAGTTATTTGACCTTTTATAAAAAATAAAAATCGTCAAAAATGAAAAAATGCTTCTCAAAAAGAGCTTAACAAAGAAATAAATATGGGTTATTTAAAAAATAAAAAAATAAATATTTATGTATGTGGCCCAACTCTTTATGACTCTCCACATATTGGAAATATGAGACCAATAATAACTTATGATATTTATGCTTTAGCATTAAAAGAATTAGGATATAAAGTTAATTTTATTCATAATATTACTGATATTGATGACAAAATAATTAAAAAATCAATAGAAAAAAATATTACAGAATTAGAAATTTCCAATTTTTACTTGAAAGAATACATTCAATTACTAAAAAATGCAAACATTACAACAATTAAAAAAATGCCTAATGTTGCCAATAACATTAAAGGTATAGCAAAATATATTAGCAGTTTAAAAAAAATGGGTATTGCTTATGAATCTAATGGTTCCGTTTATTTTGATACTTCCAAAGTTGATTCTTATGGAACTTTAAGTGGCAGAAAAAATAAAATTAATTTGATTGAAGAAATAAATTATGATAAAAAAAATCAATCTGATTTTGCTTTATGAAAAAAAACAAATATTGGAATTAAATTCAATTCTCCTTTTGGTGATGGAAGACCAGGATGACATACAGAATGTTCTTATTTTATAAAAAAAGAGTTTGGAAAAAATGGAGTACATATTCATGGTGGGGGAGTTGATTTGAAGTTTCCTCACCACGAAAATGAAAATGCACAACATAAATCTTTATTTAATAAAGAAATTTCTAAAAAATTCTTTTGAACTGGTCATTTATCTTTAGAGAATACTAAAATGTCTAAAAGTAAAAGTAATGTTATTCTTGCAAAAGATATTAAAAATATGGATTTATTAAGACTTTTATTTTTAAATTCTAACCCAACGGGACCAATTAATTTTAATTCCAATTCTTTAACTCAAATTCAAGATGAACTTGGTAAAATGAAAAAATTATTTGCAAAAACACAATTATTTAATTTGAAAATAAAAGATGAAATTATTTTAAGAGAACTTTTTTTAAACATTTCTAAATTCAATTTTTCTGAAGTTAAAAAAATGATTAATTTTTTTATTAAAGATTTTAATAAAAATCCAAATAATTTAACTGCTTCCACTTTATTTTATTCTATTAAAGGGATGGGATTTAAATTTACCAAAAAATTAGTTTCAAAAAAAGATATTGTTAAATATAATAAATGAAAAAAAATGATTGAAAAAAAAATGTATGAAGAGGCTGATAGAATTAGACAGGAATTAAAATGAACAAATCTAATGTAAAAAAAACTTATTCAAAAATTAATAAAAATATTAATTCAAAAAGTTGCAATAATGATGAAAAACAAAAATATAACAAAAAATCAATAAAAAATAATGATATTATGATTGTTGGGCGGAACTCTGTTAGAGATTTTATTAAATATAATCCTAATAAGATAAAGTCTGTTTTTGTAAAAGATAAAAAAAAATTAAAGAATATGGAGACTAAAAAAATTGCTATTAAAGAAATTAGTGATTATGAATTAAATATTATGAGTGATGAAAATCACCAAGGTTTTATTGCAATTCTTAAAGAGTATTCTTATTATTCAATTGAAAAAATTTTAACTGATAAACCCACTAAAGTTCTTATTTTAGATAAAATTACTGATGTTCATAATTTTGGAGCAATCATTAGAAGTGCTAATGCTTTTGGATATAAACACATTGTTATTAGTAAAAACAATTCTGTTTCAGTCAATCAAACAGTTGCTAAAATAAGTAGCGGCGGTCTAGTTGATACTAATATAATAATGGTAAATAGTTTAAAAGATATTATTGTAAAATTAAAAGAAAATAACTTTTGAATTTATTCAACCGCTTTGGAAACTAAATCTGTTGAATTAGAAAAAGCTTCTTTTAATTTTCCATTAGCTATTGTTATGGGAAGTGAAAACAAAGGTGTTTCTAAAACTATTTTAAATATGTCAGATCAAATAATTCACATTGATATGAAAGGTACTGTTCAATCATTAAATGTTTCTGTAGCGACAGGCATAGTACTACAAAAAACAATAAAATATGAAAAAAACCCAAAAACAAAATAAAAAAATCGCCTCATTAGAAAATAATTTTCTTAACTTTAAAGAAAAATATTTATTCTTTTAAATGCGAAGATGTATATAACGAGTGACTATTTAAATTAATTAATGAATATGAAATAATTGAATAATATGCTCAAAATTTAAGTCTTTTAGGAATTAAGTGTAAAAACTTTACTCTTAAAAAAATAAGAGATTCATTTGTAAAAAAAATAAAATTTGATCATTTTGAAGATTCTGTAAATTTCGAATTACATCCATACACAAAAGATATAAATTGAATAAACTTCTAAAAAAAACAAATAATTTATTGAATGAAGATGATTATATGTATAATTAAAATATTATTAAAGCCTTTAGGGGCTTTTTTAATATGAATAAGGAAAATACAATTATGAAAAGAAAAGTTAAAATAGTTTGCCAAGAATGTTTAAATAATCGGTACACAGTAAATAAAAGTAATAACGATAAAAGAATTGAAATAAAAAAGTTTTGTAGATCTGATAATTCACATACAATACACAAAGAAGAAAAATAATGAATATTTTTAAAAGATGAATTTTAGAATTAAAAAGAGTTAGATGACCTGATTCTAAAACTGCTTGAAAAACTTTTTTAACAGTAATTATTTTTGTATCCATTTGTTCTATTTCACTTTGAATTGTACATATTGGATTTATTAAATTATGAGATGAGATAGGAGTTGGTGTTAGTGACTAATAAAGAAAATATTTTAAAAAAAACAAATGCTTTGATTAAAGAACAAGAAAATAAATTTGAGGAAGAATCTATTGTTAATTTAGAAACTATTGAATCTGAAAAAATAGAAAAAAAATCAAATAAAAACATTAAATGATACGCGGTTACAACCGTAAGTAAAAAAGAACATTTAGTTAGAGAAAGTATTCTTTCTAGAATTCTTTCTGATGGTTTAGAAAATATAATTAAGGATGTAAAAATTTTAGAAATTCCTCATTATCGAACAAAAGATTTAGATAAAGTTAAATCTGGAGTTCTTGTAGAACCTAAATATAAAAATTTGCATCCAGGCTACATTTATTTACAAATGGAAATGACTACTGAAGCTTGATTTGTTGTTCGTAATACCCAATATGTTACTGGTTTAGTTGGTTCTTCAGGAAAAAGAGCTAAACCAACACCCATTGGTAGACTTGAAATGAAAAAAATGACTCAAAAAGCTGATAAATTAATTAGATCATTTGAAAACGGAGATTTTGAACTTGATAAAATGAAAAATGGTGTTCAAGTTGAAATTATTGATGGAATTTATAAAAATGAAATTGGTATCGTTCAAGGTCAAGGTATAGAAAAAGATACTATTGTTGTTAAATTAACAGCATTTGGTAGATTAAGAGATGTTGAACTTGATAGAAAAATTGTTGAAATAATTGAATAATTTTTTTGGTTTGTATATATAATATTTTAGCAAACCTTTATAAATGGGGAGATAGCAAAGCGGTCAAATGCATCCGGCTGTAACCCGGCTCCGAAAGGTTCGGGGGTTCGAATCCCTCTCTCCCCACCATATTGCCCCTTAGCCAAGCGGTAAGGCACCGGTTTTTGGTATCGGCATGCGTTGGTTCGAATCCAACAGGGGCAGCCATATCATTCCTATTAAGGGGTGTTTTTTATTATATTTTTTATTAAAATTTAACTACATTAACTATAAAATTTTTAAGCAATAAATAATAT
>JAIFTM010000052.1 GCA_019661745.1 Mollicutes bacterium PWAP
ATATTATTTATAGTTTACTAAAAACATTTTATGAAAGGAAAAAAATGGTTAATAAAAATAAAAAAGAATCCAATTTTATGAATTCTATGTCAAAAAATAAAACTAGCGATGACAAAAAATTGTTAAATGCAATTATTAGATCGGACATCACTTATAAACCAAAAGGTAAAAATAAAATTGCAAAAAAAAGAAATCTTAAAATTTGGGCAATTGTTTATGCTTTAATAATTTTTATAGTTACTGCAGCTTCAGTTTCTACTCTTGGTTTTTCAAATGATGTACAATTTAAACATTCTATAATTTTTTCATCTATTGAAATTACAACTTTAATTATTTTAACTATAGATTTAATAATTCGTTGATATACTTCCGAAGTTTCTTTAAAAAAAGGTAATTGGAGTTACTTTATATTTCCATTTACTTTCATAGGAATTATTTTAATTGCTTCTTTGTTGCCTTCTCTATATTTAATTAATATTTGAACAAAAAAAGACATTTCATTTTTTAATACAATGTCTCATTTAAAATTCTTGCGCATTTTTAGACTAATTCTTTTATCTAATTTAATTCCAGGAATTAAAATATTTCAAAATGTTATTAAAAAAGAAAAATCAATTTTATTGACTGTATTCACTATTGTTGTTTTATCAATTATAGTATTCGCTTTAGTAATTTTTTCTATAGAGCACGATGCTTGAGTTGATAGTAATGGTAATTATATTGGCAATGGTAGAGACGCTGAAAATTTAAAAGATTGACTCTCTAATAATCAAAATTCATTATCAAATGCACAAAAAGATTTTTTCAATGGTTTTCAAAATAATAATATTCAACCTCAAGAAATTAATGGAGAAATTTTTGTTCAAAATGGAAGTTCTAGCATTGTGGTTTCTAGAAATGTCGGATCATTTTTTGATGGTATTTATTTTGCAACTATTTCTATGACAACTATTGGTTATGGAGATATTTCGCCTGTATTAGAATCAGGAAAAGCAGTTGTCATTGTTATGGCAATTTCTGGAGTTGCAGTTCTTGCTATACCAACTGGTATTATTTCTGGTGGATTTATTACAGAAGCTAAAATAATGAGTAAAAACAAAAAATCTTCAAAACCTAAAACTAGCAATAGTTAATTAATAACTTATAAAATAATTTTATAAAAAATCTAAACGATTTTTTATTTTTATTTATTATAAAAATTAATTAAAAAAATAAACTTTTTTATCAAACCTTTTAATAGAGAGTGATATTTATAATATAATTATTATTAATGAAAATATTTAGTGGTATCAAGGCTTCAAAGTTTATTGAAGAAAAATTAATTAAAAAAATTTCTAATTTAGAAATAAAACCAAAAATTGTTATTTTTCAAGTTAATAATTTGTTGGCAAGTAATAAATATATTTCTTTTAAGATAAAAAAAGCTAAAATTCTTGGTATTGAGGCTGATCATATTAAGATTGAAGATTTTGATGGTTATAAAGTTACTGAAGATATGTTAATTAATTTAATTGAAAAAGAGATTAACAATTACGATGGTGCTATCGTTCAATTGCCTCTTCCAAATGGTTTTGACAATAAAAAGATTTTAGATTCTATTCCTGTAGAAAAAGATATTGATGGATTGAATTCGAATCAAAAAATAATATTTCCTGCTACCCCAAGAGGAATAATTGATTTATTAAATTTTTATGAAATTAGTTGAAAAAACAAAGAAGTATCTGTTGTAGGTCAATCTAAATTAGTGGGGAAACCAGTTGCCGATTTTTTAGAAAAAGATGCCAAAATAGTAAAAAGATTTACTAAAGAAACAGGAATTAATGGCACTGAAAATAGTGACATTCTTATAGTTGCAGTTGGTAAGAAAAATTTAATTAAAAAAGAAAATATTAAAAAAGGGGCATTTATTATAGATGTTGGAATCAATTCTTTAGACAACAAAAAAATTACTGGTGATGTTGATAGATTAAGCGTTGGAAATAAACCAGGAGGAATTAGTCCTGTTCCAGGTGGTGTAGGTCCTATGACTATAATTTCATTGTTTTCTAATACAATTGATTTATTTAAGGAAAAAAATGACAGATAGACAAAAGAGAATACTAAAAATGAGTATAGAATTTTATATTAAAAATGCTATACCAATAAGCAGTAGTAAATTAATTAAAGAATATGATCTTTCCATTAGTAGTGCAACAATTAGAAATGAATTAAACACTCTTGAAAAAGAGGGTTTAATTATTAAAGCTTACTCTTCTTCTGGGAGAGTTCCTTCAAAAAAAGGTTATAAATACTTTGCTGAAGAATTGACCGAGTCTAAAAAAAATAAAGAAATTGAAATTAAATTAAATTCATTACTTTTGAAAAGAACTTTTTCAATTGAAAATACAATTAATGAAGCTATTAGGACTGTTTCAGAAGTTACTGGATTAACAATTATTTCTTCAAATAAAAATAATGAATTAATGAAAAATATTTCTTTAACTCCTATTAATGAAAAATTAGCGATTATTGTTATTGTTACTTCTTTAGGCAAAGTTGAATCTAAATTAGTTAACCTTTCTGAAGAAGTTAAACTAAAAGATGTAAGAATTGTTGTTAGATTATTTAAAGATAGATTGACTGATACACTTGTAACTGATTTGGTAGAAAAAATGGAAATTATTAGTCCTATTATTTATAATGAAGTTAGCAATTATGAAAAAATTATTCAAGAATTTGCAACTAAAGTTTTTAATTCATATACAAAAATAAATTCTAATAATGTATATGGAAACACAAATATAATTAAAAGAAATGAAATTGATAGAAAACAAATTGTTAAATTGTTTGATTTAATAGAAAACAAAAGTATTTGAGAAACAATTGAAGGTAATGCCAATGAAGAAGAATCTTTAAAAATTGATATTAGAAAAAATGCTTCTATTTTTTCAAAAAGATTCGACTATAAAGAAAATTTACAAAAAGAAATTTCAATTATTGGTTCAAATAGAATTGACTATTCTGAGGCAAAAGGTGCTATAGAAACTTTAGAAGAATTCATTAAAAATATTAATAAAAAATAGGAATTTTTGATTCCTATTTTATTTTATCTCTTTCATTTGGAAGAAAAAATACTTTATCTTCAATTTCATTTGGTAAATATTGTTGTTTTACTTGTGCATTTTTGTAATCATGTGGATATTTATATCCAATTCCATTATTTAATTTATAAGCATTTTTATAATGTGAATCTTTAATATGTTTAGGTATTGGATAAATTCCTCCATTTTCAATTAAATTCATTACGTTTGAAATGGATTTATAAGCTGTATTGCTTTTTTCAGCTTTTGCAAGTTGAATAACCGCATTACTTAAAACAATGTTTGCCTCGGGAAAACCCACTTGTTTTGCAGTATCTAAAAGAATTTTTATTCTTAAAATTATATTAGGGTCAGCTAAAGAAACATCTTCTGTTGCCACCATTAATATTCTTCTTTCCATGCCTATAATATCTCCACTTTTAATTAATCTTCCTAAATAATATAAACTAGCGTTTACATCACTGCCTCTTAAAGATTTATGAAATGCACTCAATAAATCATAATGTCCATCACCTGAACGATCGCTATAAAAACTAAAACTTTTAACTATTTTTAAAATATCTCCATTAATTTTTGTACCTCTAAAGAAAGTATCAAGTTGATCTAATATTTTAGTAGCATGTCTAAAATCTCCATTACTTTGTTTTGCAATTTTTTTAATAAAGTAATCGGAAATATTTACATCTAAATTAAAATTTTTAATAGTTTTTTTTAATCCTAAAAATAATTCATGGTTTGTAAGCTCATAAAGTTGTATAACTGTTAATCTACTTCTTATAGCTGGATTAATGACAAAAAAAGGATTTTCTGTTGTTGTTCCAATTATTTTAATTTTTCCATTTTCTAATAAAGGCAATAAAATATCTTGTTTATCCTTATTTAAACGATGACATTCATCAATAATAATGGCTTCATTTAATTCTATTATTTCAATTAAATCTTTTTTATTATTAGTTGCTGCATTAAAATAAGCATAATTTAATTTCATATCATTAAGTATTGCATATGCTATTGAAGTTTTTCCAATTCCTGGTTTACCATATAAAATTATTGAAAAGAATTTTTCACTTTTTGTCATTCTTTTAAAAAATTCTTTAATGTGGTTTTGACCTATTACATCATTCATTGTTTTTGGGCGAGCCAAATTAGATAAATCTTTATTAAATTTTTTATTCATAATTTTTTACCTCTTTTCAAAACAATATTTTTATTATAAAATAGTATTTATAAAATGGCATTTAAATGTTAATAAAAATAAAAAATATTTTTTATAACAACAATTTTTTAATTTTTATTTTATAAATTTTTTGATTGTTTTATAATTTAAAAGTAATTTAAAATACGAAAGGATTACTTATGAATAAAAAAACTATTAAAGACTTTGATTTAAAGGGTAAAAAAGTTATTATCAGAGTTGATTTTAATGTTCCAATTAAAAATGGTGTTGTTACTTCTGACAAAAGAATTAAAGCGGCATTACCAACAATCAAATATGCTATTGAAAAAGGTGCAAAAATTATATTACTTTCTCACTTGGGTAGAATTAAAAGAAAAGATGATTTAATAAAATTATCTTTGAAACCCGTTGCTCAAAATCTTTCTAACAAACTTAATATAAATGTTAAGTTCTCTACAAAGACTAGATCAAATTTATTAAAAAAATCAGTTTCTGAACTTCAAGAAGGTGAAATTTTAATGATTGAAAATACTAGATTTGAAGATTTATATGCTAAAAAAGAATCTCAAAATAATAAAGAATTAGGTAAATATTGAGCTGATTTAGGTGATATATTTATTAATGATGCATTTGGTACTGCACATAGAAAACATGCTTCTAATGTTGGGATTGCTTCAAATATTACTGAAAGCGGAATTGGTTTATTAATTGAAAAAGAATTAAAAATGTTGAATAAGGTTTTAGTTAATCCTAAATCTCCATTTATCGCTATCATTGGTGGAGCTAAAGTTTCAGATAAAATATCTGTTATAAAAAACTTATTAGATAAAGCTGATAAAATTCTTATTGGCGGAGGAATGGCTTATACTTTCCTTAAAGCTCAAGGATATAGCATTGGTAATTCTTTAGTTGAAACAGAATATTTAAATATGGCTAAAAATTTCTTAGTTAAAGCTGAAAATAAAATAGTTCTTCCAGTTGATCATGCTGTTTCTAAAAGTTATTCAAACAACGAAAGAATCATTACAGATGGTATTGAAATAGGAGAAGGATTTATGGCTCTTGATTTAGGACCAAAATCAATTCAGATTTACAAAAATGAACTTAAAAACGCCAAAATGGTAGTTTGAAATGGACCTATGGGTGTTGCTGAGTTTGATAATTTTAAAAATGGCACTGTTGCAGTTGCTAATGCAATAGCAAAACAAGAAAATATTTTATCTATTATTGGAGGTGGCGATTCAGCTGCTGCTGTAATTAAATTAGGTTTTGAAAATAAATTTACACACATTTCTACAGGCGGTGGAGCTTCTCTTTCTTATCTAGAAGGTGATACTCTTCCTGGTATAGAGGCAGTTCAAAATAAATAATTATTTTTAAAAAATCCTTTATAAGTATTTTTTATTTATCATTATTTTTATATAATATTTAAGCAATTTAAATATTTTGCATTTTTTAATTAAAAATGAAAGGAAAATTATGTCCGAAACACAAAAAAAAGAAACTAAAAAAACATCGACATCTTCTTCAAAAAAAGGATTTCTTGGTCTAAGTAGATCACAATTTTCTTTCTGAGGTTGAATAATTGGTGCTATTTGAGTTTTATTCTTTATTTTATACCTTATTGTTGGTTATACAATGTCTCATAGTGGATTCTTTATATTTGTTCTTATAGTATGAATTTTATTATGATTATTTGAATTATTTTTAGCAATTTTTATAATTATTGATGCTGTTCAATCGCATAAAACAGGAAATGAAGACACATTATGAATTTTTTATCTTTTATCAGGTATATTCTTAATATTATTCCCATTAATTGGATTTATTTTCAGTTTATTAGTTTGATTGCAAGTCACTGGTAAAGCTAAAATTTTTAATAAATAGTTTTAAAACATTTTAAAACATTTTAAAACCTATAAAAAAATACATTAGGTTTATACAAAGAAACACAACTCCCACACTTAATTAAGGCAAAGTATAAAACAAAAATGCAAAACCTATCTATTTAATAAACAAAACAAAACAAAAC
>JAIFTM010000053.1 GCA_019661745.1 Mollicutes bacterium PWAP
AAAAAAATTAAAGATTTTATTTAAATATTTTTTTATAAAATATCATAGAGAAATCATTTGTGGTTGATTTCATCATCCATTTCTTTTTCATTAAGTAAAGTTTCTATAAAAGATTTTTTTATCATTTCCTTAATTAAAATAATAGTTGAACCCCCATTATATATAAGTCCTAATCTTTCTAAATTTTTAACTTTACTATATAGAATTTTTGAATACTTTTTCAGTATATATAAAACAGAGTTTCTGAATAATATACCGGTTAGCCAAAGAAGTTATGAGTATGTATAGTAAACGAGAGTAAAAAAGTTCATATATCTTTACAATAACGTACGCCCACAAGGTAGTCTTGGGTGAAGGACTCCTATAGAATATTAAAAACACCAAATTAGAGATATATAATATGTTGCAGCATCTGATAAAGATTTAAACAAACGCGAATAGTTTTTAGAAATTAAAAATAATTAAATAAATCAAAAATATTAAAATCAATAAAATAGTAGGTTTTACTAATAAAAAATTATTTCAGAAATGTTTTTTTTATTTTGTAATATCTTTATTTTTTTGAAAAGACTACCCTTTTCATATATTTTGCCATTGATACCGATATTCACTAATAAGGAATCATTAAAAAATTCTTTCATTTCCTTAATATCCGTTGGTAATGATATCGTTATCTCTTCATTCGCACCTGCGAAGTAAACACCACTAAGCCCAATATTTGCAATGGGTTTATCTTCGTTAACACCAGAAATCATAATTTTCCCTTCTCAATTTATTTTTAAATTATTCCAAACATTTTTATAACTACCAAAATGTTTTTTTCAATCAAAAGTTTCGTTTAAATGAATTTCTATTCTTGGATTAGAAAAATGATTATTGAAATATAAAAAGTTTAACGCTACTCCATTACTATAAAAAGAATTAGCTTTGAAATTACCTTCTAAAGGGCTTTTTAACTTAGTTATTGCTTTACCTTCTTTTATTAATTTAATTGTACTAACTATTTCTTCTATCGGCACTTCTATCAAAGAATTTATGCCTCTATAGATTAGGGGTGTTTTATCTATAATGTTTTTTGGATAGTAAGGAATAATTTTTTTAAATGATTCAGACATCATTGAAAGAAAAAAAGCGTTCATCTCTAATTTGCAAATTTCAGAATCTAAATAATTATTTGTTATGATTGGTATGAATATTTCGGCTTTTGATAAGTTTTCATCTATTTTGTTTATGAAATTTATATTACCAATTTCAATATCTTTTATATCTATAAAAAAAACATCTTCAGAAAACTCTTTCTCTATTTGTATTATTATATCACTCGCTAATAATGAGTCTTTTCTAGAATAGCTTATAAAAATCATATCTTTATTATATGTCATACATAACTTTTTTATATATCAAAATCAATATATTCATTTATTGCTATTAATGCTGAAAATACAACTATCCATATAAAGTTTACACTACTACAACTTTTGCTGGGGTAGTTTACTTTTGTATTACTTATAATTAAATTATACTACACTTGAAACATAAATAGTAATACAAAAAAATAAGAGAAAAAAGATAAAAAAAGTCACCACTTATTAAAGCAAATTAATGCTATGGCAACTTGAAAGGAGGCTTAAAAAGCTATCTAGCTTTTCATTTTTTGATCATAATGTTGATTTTTAAAATCAACAATCATAGTCAAGCCATAATAAACGACCTTTCGTTTTTGGAGGTAGTTATTTTTCATCGTACCTTTCCGATGTAGATATATATTTTTGGCGAATACATATAATCTAACTCCTTTCAGTTCTTTTATTAATATTTTTTTATGAATTTGGGGTTACTGCAAAGAATAACAAGTAAACCTAAATTAATTATATATACAAACAAAAACCCAAATAAAAAAAGCAAAAAAAATCATCACTTTTTTTTCGAGAGCCGAGAGCAAAAAGAAAAAGAGAAAAATGATGATATTAATTTACTAACTTTTAAAGAGTTAGATTTGTATTCGCCATTCATATTATACTAATTTTTATAGCATATTTAAATATTTTTATATTCATAATAAATTCATATATTAGTAATAAATAGTTATTTATTTTTTTGTAAAATTCTATTTTTTGTTTTATTATTTCTCTTTATCATTATTTTTAAGTTTCCAAATTGATTGTTTTCTTCAATTTCTAGATCTTCTAGGTAATATTATGTTGTTTTCACCTGCTCCAAAATAAAAAATTATTATCTTTTTGTTTCTTTCCAATAATAAAACTTCTCGTATATCAAATGAATTATCTATTTTAGAATTTTTGTCGACATGGAATCTCAGAATTTCAAATTCTTCGCCTAATTTCAATCTAAATTTGCTTTTTCTATTGATTTTATATTTTTGTAATCTGGTGTTTTGATTTTTAATTTCATCAAATAATTCCCTCGGGACTAATTTTGATGTTTTTCAAACTTTTAAATATTCATTTAAAGATTCATAATTTAAATTTAAATTAATTGAATTATTTGAACCTACTGCAAAAGATATATTTTTTATTGTGGGATTATTTCATATTCATTTTAAAAAAATGGATAAAAACACAGATAAAATAGTAACCAGACCAGTTATACCAGCTAGAACTATATATTGCCAAAATTGCATATCTATGATCTTCCTTTTTTAGTGTGGTTTACAAGAAGTTTGAACTCTTTTGGATTATCTACATCATAAAGATAATGATTTGACTCGTTTGACGCTTTTTCCAAAGTTATTTCATCATTATAAAATAAATGTAATGTTTCTCTAAAATGAACAGACTGCGGATAATTGTGATCAATATGTTTTTTACATTTACCAATAGCTATTGCATCAGCTAAAAGAAAAGTCGTTCTCTTATTTCCATCTCACCAGATTTGGTTTTTTATATTCTCAAATATAAACTTGCCATAGTCTCAATTTTTAAGATACTCTTCATATCTCACAATAACTTCTTTTTCTTTCGGAATAGAAGGAACAAAATTTGTCCCACTAACTCCAACATTGCCAGTTCTTAAAACACCTTTTTCTAAAGCATCCACAGCAACTATTGAATGAAGTTTTTTAGCAAATAAAAAAACATCTTCAGCTGTTTTAAATTCTAAATCAGCAGACAAAATAAAATCAATACCTTTTTTGATTGCAGATATTTTTTCCACTTCATCTAATTTAAAATCTCCAAAATCAGAGTATTCAATCAAACTTTGTGTTTGGAGGAAAGAAATATTAATTCCTTCAAGAGCTGAAAGTGATGAAATACGGTCATATGCTTTGTGTTTATAGTTTTGTTTCATCTCATTAATCTTTGTCATTTTTTCTCCTTTTAATAAATTATTGTATTATTTTTGAATGATAATTTTTATCTCTAAAATTACCATTACTAATTAAACATCACTTCTTACTTCATAAATATCATTCATAGCTCTAAAATTACGTGTTCCTGATCCCGAAACAAAAGGGGCGATAGATGAAGGAAGTTTTATTAAATAAGGCAAATCTCCTTTATGAAAAGAGAAACGAAAATTTATAATTCCTTCTGGAATATAAAATTCTTTATAATTCTGAGGATTTTTCTTTAACTCCTCTAACCATAATCCTTCTTCTTGAAATTCATCAAAAGTAATTGGATCATCATGAATTTCTTCAGAACTAGAATTACTACAACTCAAAACTATTGCAATAGGCGCAATAGTTATCAGAGTAACTCCTAATTGTAAAAATTGTTTGTGTATTTTCATATCAAACCCCTTATTTAAAGGTAATTATTGTATTACCTTTTGTATTACTTATAGTTAAATTATACTATACTTATTAAATGTAATACAAAAAATACCACCAATAAATAGGTGATATCATATTAATAAATAGGTATAATAAATTATTTTAATAAAGAATTAAATGCTTCTTTAAAGCTTAAATTATTTTTTCATTTATTATCAATAAATGCATTAATAAAGTTAGTATCCAAAGATTTATCACATTGATATAGTACCAATTATATATTTTCATGCGCAAATTTTTCCATGTAAATTTTATATGAAGACAATAACTCTTCAGTTTTTGTTTCATTATAATCTTGGTCTTTTGATTTGACTTCAATCATTATTATTTTATTTTTATATTTTATTGCAAAGTCCATGAAAGAATTGGAAATTTTTTCTTTTTCTTTAGAATAATATTCAAAAGAAACTTTAGAGCCTCATGTTGGCACCTTTGCAAAGAAACTAATATATTCTTTTTTGTTTAGAAGAAATTTCAAATATTATGAGGATAATTAATTATTATAAAATAATTTTATAATAGATTTCTTTAATTCTTTAATAACTGAATTTTCATCTAATTTTCAGTTTAATTCACTAATTTTATAGATTTTATAGTTTTTAGATTTAATAAAATCTTGTTTATCTCTATTTTTAAGGTATTTTTCGTAACCGTTATTTTTAAGATAGCGATTTCCGTCAATTTCAATTCCCAAAATAAAATTATCTTCATTATTTAAAATGGCAATAT
>JAIFTM010000054.1 GCA_019661745.1 Mollicutes bacterium PWAP
ATTAATAATAAAAGAGAAAATATCTAACAATTTAATTGGGAATATAGTTTGGTCTTCAGGATAAGTTATTTTATCTTGTATAACATAATTCTTTATACCTTTGGTAAAAACATCAATAAATTGTAATTTTTCTTGAGTGTTTGTGGGCAAAGTATATGAATCATTTTCAATAAAATTTTTTAATCCCAATAATTTAGTTAAATTAAAACGACTTAAAACTATTTCTTTATTTATATAATCTCCAGACATATATTGATTGAAAAGATTTTTTCCAGTTATACCTAATAAACCAATGACATTTGCTGCTTTTTGTCTTTCTACTGTGGTCCTTGTAAAATTCATTAATTCTTTAAAGGAATTTTCATCAAAAATAAATTCATTTTGAAAATTATTTTTATAATTTAAAATTCCGATTCTTTTTACAAATTCTTTAGCCTCGGGAGGTAAGTAATTAAAAAACCCATACTCTGTAAGAGTTTGAATGTGATATTGAATATCAAATGGAGCAATAAAATTAAAAGAATTGTTGGTCCCTGTTTTTTTTGAATATTCAAATCATTTATTTATATTGGCAATATCATTGTATTCTTTTAAATAAATGTTGGCAATTTGTTTTTCAATATTATTAGTTGATAAATATTTTGTTAAAACTAATCTTTGTTGCATATTTTCAACAGACCCTTCGCCTAATGTATTATTATTAGTTCCATTGGGATTATTTATACTATTAACCACTGTATGCAAAACGGGAATAACAATTCCAAATCCAATCATTAAACCAATAGTAGAAGAAGAAGATAATTTTAAAGAAATTAAAATAGCAACTGAAGAAAACATCATCATAAATATAGCGACTATTGAAGAAGTAATAGAAGAAATACTCCATATTTGATTTTTAAGAACCATTTGAGTTCCTTTTAAACCATTTATATTTTCCCCATTATCAAAAATATAAACAGAAATAACATAAGAAAAAAATATTGCAAATCAAGAAATTGCTATTAAAGTGAATAAAGATAATCATTTACCAAATAACATTTTGGTTCTACTTATGGGTTTGGAAGCATACATTAATAATGTTCCGGCTTCTATTTCATCTTTAATAAATGTAGCACCTTTAAATCCTCCAAAAATAATAGAAAAAATTACTAAAAATAAAGTTGTAAAAATTATTGATATAGAAGAAATTCTAACATAACGCGAAGGGTCATTTTGGGAATCAATAACACTTGGTAAAAAACCACCCAATAAAATTACTATAAGTATCATAATACCAATTAAAACTCATGTAGAAGTGGCTTTTAAGTATTTTATAGAAGATTGTTTATAAAATGCTCACATTATTTAAATTGATTACCTTTGTTACCTTTTTCGCTGTTTGAAACTAAATTTTCATAAATTGTTGTTAGATCATTTGCGCGATAACTAATAATTGCGTTGTCACTACTATTTATAATATTAAAAATTTTTTTAGTGTCTTCTATGCTGATATTTTTAATCATCATTTCTGTTTTAACGTCACCCTCAACATTAAATTTATTAGCAATTAAAAGTTTTTTGGCTTTAAAATTATTTTCAGTTGAAAAGTAAATAACATTATTTTTTGAATCTAATTTAGGTTTATCGCCAGTATAAACTATTTCTCCGTAATATAAGAATGTTACTTCATCAATTAATCTTTCTAACTCTGAAAGAATATGAGAAGAAATAAAAATAGTTCTCCCTTCATCCCTAAGAGTAAGTAACATTTGAAATAGTTCCTTTCTTGCAGAAGGATCTAAATTAGCAGCAGGTTCGTCTAAAATTAAAACTTTGGGGTTTGTTAAAAGAGATTGTGCAAGTAAAACTTTTTTTGCCATACCTGAAGAAAATCTAGATGGTTTTCTTTTTGTATGTTTTTCAAGTTTTAATAATTTTAAAATTTCATAAGCTCTTTCTTTGGCTACCTTAGACTTTAACCCACTAATTTCACCCATTTCAGTTAAATATTGAATAGTGTTTAAATGTTTAGGAAAGCTTGCCCTTTCAGGTATATAACCAATTAAAGAATTAGCTTTTTTAGTCCCAACTTTATAACCATTAATAAATAAATCTCCACTGGTAGGTTTATAGGCCCCAATCAAAGCTTTGATAGTGGTTGTTTTACCAGAACCATTGGGCCCAATAAATCCATGAATAACTCCATGCCCCACTTTGAATGTTACATTTTTATTCGCAGTAAATTTTTTAAATTGTTTAGTATAATTTTTAACTTCTATTGCAGGTTTTTTAGGATCAATTTTAAACCCTTGATCTTCCATAAGGTGAATTATCTTTCTAAAAGACTCATCATAAAGTTCTCCATTTGCGCCCTCTAAATTTATAGCATTTGATTCAAATATCTCTGTTGGCTTATTTATTTCAAACCATCTATAGATAATGATTACTAAATCTAGTTTTTTAATTTTTGATGGATGGGAAATTTTTTTTTTGAAAGCTAATTTTTTTAATTCATCTAATTTTAATTTTTTTAATTCTTGTTTTGTCATTATCTATAATCCTTTCTTAATACTATTAGTGTTCCAGAAGCAAATATAATTAAAGTAATCAATAAATAAACTCCAAATATAATGTATTTATTCGCATAATCTTTAATTTCTCCAGAATGTAAAAATTCTGGTAAATCCATAATATAACTAAATCCTCTAAAATTATTTGAAACTTTATTAAGATGTTGATTATTAGAATTATTAGAGTGGACCAATCTTAAATTTTTATCTCCGGTTCAGGAAATAAAAGAAACTACTTCGCTATAAGCTTTCGAATTAATTTCTTTATATAATGGTGTTTTGGAATTAAAAATAGAAATAAATTTAATTGGAGAAAAGTTTTTCAAAGAATTATTTTGACTAGTGCTTATATAGTTATCAGTGATTGTTTTTCTTTTATCTTTTGTATTTAATAAAGTTCGAACAAAATCTCTACCTTTTTCAGTGCTTATATTATATTGTTTTTCTACTTCATCAATAGTGGTAAAGTCTATTTTAAATCCTAAATTAATAACATCTTTCATATTTTGTATAAATTGATTTTCTAACTTAGAATAAAAATCACTATATTCTTTAAATACATCTTTTTCGAAAGGATCATTAAATTGATTTTCAAAATCATTGATGATATCACTGAAGTTAGAATCATTTTTTATTGTTTGTCATAATTGATCACTATCACTCATTTGGTAATTATATTGTTCAAATAAATCTTGGAAATCAGTAATTGTAGAATGAGAAAATGCGTATAACTTCATCATATTCATTTTATAGAAATTTTTATATTCTTTTTTTTCTACTTTGAAATTTTTATTGTAAAAAGTAGATTCTAGAAATGAAGTTAATAGTTCACTTGTTTGAGCTTCTAAATTATTTTCCAATAAATTTTCTTTTGTTTTGATTTTATCATTCAATAAATTCTTTTGGGGATAAATATTTGATGATTGATATTGAATAAATGTTTCTGCATCAGCAATTCTAGAAATTGAACTAAAGTGATAATTTAAATCGAATAATCAAGCAAATTTATATTTATCTTTTTCTCCAGTGGGATAAAAATAATTCCTAGAGTCGCCCTCATAAAAATTGAAATTATCTTTTAAAGATTTATTCAAAATATTTAATTTATATTTTTCTCCATAATTAATTTTTTCATATTCGATATTTCTAGTGAAATAACTTATAGTTGAAGTTAATGGAATAAATAATCCAAAACCTATTGATACCGCAATAGTTATTCTACTACTTAATTTTGAGCCAAATAACATAGAAATTCCAGAAAATAAAGTACCAACTAAAATAAAAAGAGGAATTTCAATAATGCCCATAACTCACATATCTTTATACGCAGGGTGAATTCCTGGAGTAATAGATATTGCCGAATAATCTTCAAACATTAAAATTGATAATCATATGAAAATAGAACAAAATATTGCAAAAGATGATAACGCAGAAATTAGTGCCAATATTTTTTGTAAAAAAATACTTTTTCTAGAAATTGGTTTTGACAAAAACAAAAGCATAGTACCATCTTCTTCTTCTGATTTAAAAATTTGAACAGTTTTAAAACCAGCAAAAATAGATATAAATAAAGAAATATTTACAAAACCAGTTATAAGAATAGTTGTTTTTGTTTTTCCATTATAAATAGAAGCATAATCATTTGAACCTGGTGTATATGAATTTAAGTAAGAATGACTAAGAAACCCAACTATTCCAATAGTGGCTAAAAAAGTAATAGAAACTATTATTCAAGTCGCATAACTTTTTGTCATTTTTTTAATACTTTGTTTATAGAAAGGCATATTTATTATTATATATGTAATAACTATTAGTAAAAATAATTTGATTTAAAAATATAATAAAAAAATAATTTTATTAAAAATTATTCTTTAAAAGCTTCTAAAATTGTTTTTGGTTTTTGAAGTTCCATTGCAGAAATAAAATAAATTCCAATTATTAAAGAAACCATAAATATAAATGCTAAAGGCATTTCTCAACCACGCATATGAACAGGAACATAAATATTACCAAGTTCTATAATAAATGTTTCAATACCATTTAAAAGAAGAATGGTTATTGGTATGCTAATTATGGCCCCTATTAAAACAGCCACAAGAAACATCCTAAAGAATATTCTAAATATTTCTCTGCCACGATAGCCTAACACTCTAAGGGTAGATAAGAATTTTTTATTATCATAAACAATCATTGTGGTAACTATAAAGACAAAAGCTATTGCAATAATGATAATTATAGTTTCAATAATGATAATTAAATTAGAAGAAAGACTTAAAATGGAATCGAATGTATATTGAGAAAGATCAATTTTATCAATATCACTATAAATAAATACATAAATATTTTTTGTATATTTATTTATAAAGTCACCTATGTTATTAACTTTATTATTATTTAATTTTCCGGAGTTAATATATTGAGAAATAGCAGAGTATTGAGGAGTTCCTTTAATAAGGGAATCAGAACCTGGATAAACACCACTTATAGAATATAATTCTGCAAACAATAATGAAATAGGTTTTTCATTAAAACTAAAAACACCATTAAACATATCGTTCGAATTAACTCTAGATTTAAAAGTACCTACAGACCCAAGATTTATTCAAACATTTTTTTCTTCTAATTGTTGTAGAGAAAGAACTTTATCTAATCCTATTACTTTATTGGCAATTTCTCTATAAGTGAAAGCCTTAAGCCCGTCATAACTATTTTCTAATCCCACAACTTTAAAAGTTTTAATTGGATTAGAGGGATTAGAAAATCTATTTGACATATTATTAATAGACATTTGGAATGTAGAATTAATATTTAATTTATAAATTTTTTGAAAATATTTATTTATAATAATAGGAATTTCATCACCTTTTTTAAAGTTTTGCATTGATAAAGATTTTTTAGCTTCATCACTTAATTTTATTGCTTTAGAATTAGATTCAATACCTAAAATAGATAAGTTTTCACTTTTGCCATTAGGTTTATTTAAAGAACCCGAAATGCTTGTAAATAATTCATCATTTTGGTCAGTAATTAAAGAATTATATGAAATAAAATAAGGAAGAAAATCTTTATAATTATTTCAATCATTATCATTTATATGAGAAACAATAGATTTCAATGTTGAAAATACAAATTTAACATATTCTACATTAATATTAGTAGTATTACCAATTTTTTTTGCAAATGTGTTTAAAAGTTTTAAATTCACGACACCATTATTATAAAATTTGCCAATTTCTTTCATTCAATCTTCATTTTTAAATTTATTATTGTTGGCAAATTCTTTATAACCAAATCCTAAAAATTTCATAAATCTTGATTCACTTATAGAGGCTTGTCCAGAAGGCAACATACTCTTGGTAAAAGTTCAAGGATTATTTCCAAAAATAGAAAAATCCATAAAAGGTTGCATAATTATTTTATTTCTTAAATATTGAACATTAATATTTTTTGCTATTGCATCGCTTTGATTAGGAATTGAGAAGTATGAAGTATTATTATAAGCATTAGAATAGTTTTGTGATGTAACTTGAGTATTAATTTGATGATTTAAAGTCTCATTATAAATTTCATCAACAGATTTATTATTAATATCATTTAAAAATTCATTTAAATTATATCTATGTATCAATCCGCCTTCATCTGTAGGAGTAACTTGAACAGAAGAAAAAGTATAATTTTTATTTTCAAAGGATTCAACTTTAGTTTTACTGAAACGACCAATTAAAGTAATGCCTATTGTTGTGGATACAATTGCCATAATAGTCATAAATACTATTAATATCATTTTAAAAATATTGCTTGTAAAAATGGAGACAGAAATTTTATTTTTAATTCCTATTCAACCAAAAATACGCATTATTTTATAACCAAATGATTTTGCATTTTCTTTTTTAGTTCCATTCATTTTATCCAATAGTCTTCCTCTTAATATATAGAAAGTAACAAGAAAAGCACAAATTGAAACAATTGTAATTGGAATCAAAATAGAAAGTGCAAATTCTAAAATACCAAATGAATGCAATTCAATAGGTATTGTTCAAAAATCTTTAAACATTAAAATAAGTGCAAATTGCATAAAGTGACCAATTAAAAAACCAATAATAGAAGGAATAAAAACCATTATTAAAGAAATTGCAGTCATAGAGAAGGATATTTGCATTTTAGTGTAACCATTTGCCAACAAAATACCAAGTGTTTTTTTTCTAGAATTAATATTTCTAATAATTACAATAATAATAATTAAAAGAACTAAGGAAGCTATGGCGATTGTAGTAAAAATAGAAATTATATTTACAATACCTTTAAGTTTTTTTATAAAAGAAACTCTTTGAGGTTGTAATACAAATTTATTATCAATATCATCGTTTTTAGTTAAATATTGATAATTAGAAGGTCATGAAAAATATTTATAAGAAACTTCTTTAATATCTTTAATAATTTGTTCTTTATCTGCATTTTCATTAAATTTAACAGCAATGTAGTTTTCTTGATTATTGCCTCTATAACTATCAAGAATCCTTTCAAATCCAGAATTATTAGTAAAAATAATAGCTTGTGTTTGACTATTTGGAATTGGATTTTGTTCATCAATTATTGGAAAAGCAAAATCAGGTTGAGTACCTTTACCAATTGCCAAATATTTTATATTACCAACTGAAATTATTGAATTTTTAAATTTATTGAATATTTTTTCTAAAACTTCATTTTGAGAACCTTTCGAGACCGAAGCAATTAATTCTGTTCTATATTTTTTTAAAACTTCTTCTGGATTAACGAATTGTATATTTTTGTGAGAGTCATAATAAGAAGGTGATAAAACAGCAAAAATTGAAGTTGGATCTACATAATGAATATTTTGAGGTGAAGTCATTTCATCCATTATAATTTGAGAAAGTGTTTTTGGTTTAATAATAAAGTCATAATTTGCATTTATTTTATAACCTTTAGAGTCATCAATAGTAACCCCAGAAAAATACTTGTCTGTTAATAAGGAAGTAATTCCACCTTGAAGGTCTTTTGCCCCCGGAACATTTAATGCTAATGAGAGAGGAACGCTATTAGAATAACCTTTTTTTAAACCTAAAGATAAAATAGAATCATCAATAATTTTATTCATTTCAGAATTACTTGTTACGTCTGGTAAAGAAAAACCACTATAAATTTTTAACTTATTAATGCCTGAATTTGTTTCGTCAGTAGAATTTACAACTTTAAATTGAGTATTAGTGTTTGATACTGAAATAGTATTTTCAGCCCTTAATGAAGCGCCGTTTCTAATAGAATTTTTGTTTTTTAACGCATCAATATATTGTTTTCTAAAATTTGATTTTAAAAGTTCTTGTAAAGAATTATTAATTTCTTTTTCTTTTAATTTTACAAAATCTACTCTATTATAAGCTGGATTTAAAGAAGAATAAATTGGTGTATTAAATTCTTGAAGTTTATCTTCAACTAATTTATATAGATCTAAATTTTGATTCACATTATCTAAGTTTTGAAAAACACCAATAGAGTTAGCATAATCTACAGAAGGGGTGATAAGTTTACCGTAGACTAAATCAAAAAGATTTTTATTATTTATAAAATTAATAATTTTATTTTTAATAAAGGCTCATTTATCTGTAGTTATAGAAATTCCATTATTATTAGATTCTTTTTGAAGGATCCTATTAGTAGAAGAAGATATATTGAAAGAAAGAATATCATTAGATAGTCAAGTATTAACATTTTTGGGATCAGATATAGTTGTAATATCTCAGTTTTTCATACCTAAATCAGAATTTTGAGTAGAACCTATTTTAAATGAAATATTTGATTGCAAAGGAATAATATCTTCTATAGTATTATTTCCTTTTTTATGAATAAATTTAAATTGATTTCAAGCAAAAGAAACAATAGGATTTAAAGTAACTCCATTTTTTTGAACATTAATTGAGTTTTTATCATCTAATTGAA
The DNA here is from genome assembly GCA_019661745.1 of Mollicutes bacterium PWAP. Classification (GTDB taxonomy): domain Bacteria; phylum Bacillota_I; class Bacilli_A; order Mycoplasmatales; family Metamycoplasmataceae; genus JAIFTM01. The sequence continues at coordinate 8,505 of JAIFTM010000054.1, forward strand.
TATAAATATTTTCATAATCATTAGAAATAAAATTAGATTTTAAAGAAGGCAATAATGTTTCTCCATTTGCTGCTGTTTGGTCAATAATATCACCATTTGAATCTCTAATTTCTTTAAATTTTAACTCTCCGTTTATATTGTATTTTTCTGAAATTGTATAATCGTGTCAATTATTTGAAACAATTAAATCCCTATAAGATTCATTAAAAGAATAAGAAGTTGAAAGCATCAATGTAATTGTTGCAACAGAAAAAAATACTAATAATGAACTTAGAATAATTGCTGTTTTACTTCTAAAGAAACTTTTAAGCGTGGACTTAAAAAGGTTTTTCATTAAATGTCCTCTATTTCTCTTGCATCTAATGGTTTTTTATTATGAATTATTTCAATAATTTCACCATTCTCAACTTTAATTACTTGATCAGCTAATTTAGCAACTTTAGGGTTGTGTGTGACAATAATGATTGTTGCTTTTTCTTCTCTATTAATTTCTTGAAATAATTGGAAAACTTTAGCGCTAGTTTTAGAATCTAATGCGCCAGTAGGCTCATCACCAATTAAAATAGAAGGTGATTTTGCTAAAGCCCTAGCAATAGAAACTCTTTGCTGCTGCCCACCTGATAATTCATAAATACTTTTTTTAACAGCAAACCCCATATTCATTCTCTCTAATAATTCATTAATATTTTTTCTTTTTGGTTTATCCATTTGAAGAACCATGCCAACCTCTACATTATCAAAAACATTTAAAGATGGCAATAAATTATAAGATTGAAAAACAAATCCAATGAATATTCTTCTGAATTGAGTAAGTTCTTTAATTTTAAGGGCTGTAAGATTAATATTATTAACAATTACTTCTCCGCCTGTGATATTATCTAAACCACCAATCATATTTAGCAAAGTTGTTTTACCAGAACCAGAAGAACCTAGAATTACATTAAAAGTTCCTTTTTTAATTGTTAAATTGATGTTTTTTAAAGCATGAAAAATTGTTTTTTTATTTGTATAAAACTTATTTAAATTTTTAACATCAATAATATTTTCATCAGAATTTTTAGCTTTTGGAGCTCCTTTAGGATTTTTATTCAATTTAATAGATTGAGATATCTCTTCTTTTTCCATATTTTTTTGATAATTTAATTTGTTTTCTAATAAATTCAAATCTTTTTTTAAAACTTTAATTTCTTGGGTTATTTTAATTTGTTCTTTGTCAACATTAATAGATTTACTTTTAATAATTTTTTTATTAAGGTTGGATTTTGTTTGATTAATTTTTTGTAGTAAAACATTTTTTTGATTTTGTATTTTACCTTTATAAATAGGGTAAGATAATAAAGATGAATTTCTAATTTTTTCAGAAAGAAAAATTTTAGAAATTTTTTTTCTAATTTTTATTTCTTCATTAAGATCATTATTAATTTCTCTTTGTTCAATTTTAGAATTTTTTTTGGACATATAGATAAATTA
>JAIFTM010000055.1 GCA_019661745.1 Mollicutes bacterium PWAP
GCTCAGTTGGTTAGAGCGTCCGGTTCATACCCGGGAGGTCGTGGGTTCGAGACCCATTGGAGCCACCAAATGTTCAAAGAACGCCAACAACTGGTCCTATAGCTCAGTTGGTTAGAGCAACCGGCTCATAACCGGTCGGTCACAGGTTCGAGTCCTGTTGGGACCACCATATCACCTAAAAGGTGTTTTTTTATTAAATTTATTGCACTTTTTTAAATATTAATTTTTCATTTTAACTTTATCTAACTATAATAAAAACAATATGGGTAGAAGAAGACGTAATAAAAAAAGATTTCCTAGAAACTATTGTCCAATAGAAACTTTTGAAATTAAAAAATATTCTCACAGAGCCGAAGGGTTAAGTGAATATAAAGGGAAAGAATTAAGAATAAGAAATAGTGTTTTTAAAGAAAAAGTCAAAATTTGAATTAGATATGAAGATCAATTTTTTTTTGAAGCCACTATTGAAAAAATTGTTGAGAAAAGCAAAGAAAGAAAACTTGATATTGATCATCCTAAATTAATGCTTGGTTCTTATCAAACTGCACATTTAAGTAATAAAGAACATGATAAATTCAAAAATGATCAAATCGAAAAAACTTTCGGACCTAACATTAATAATATAATAGTTGGAAAAAGAAATTTTTATAGGAATAAAATTTCTTTGACAAGAGGCGGATTTATGCCCCCAGGCCCTAGAAGAAGGTATTCTATTATTCCAATTAATTCTGAACAATTTGATTTAATGGATATTGATTGGAATAAATATAAAAATGATGAATTACCAATAAGAATTATTAGAAGATTAGAAACTGAAATTAGTGATAAACCAGGAACTAAAATTAGTGTTTATGGAAAAATGCTTGGGAAAAAATTTTCTGTTTCTTTAGATTCTTTTTATCAAGTAAATGATGAAATGGCAGAATTAGCTTATAAAGATATTATTAATCACACTCCTAAAAATCAAGTAGTTCTTGATCTTTTTGGAGGTGGTGCTATTATTGGCATTCTTGTTTCCGATATTGCTAAAAAAGTTTATTCTGTAGATATTAATAATGATAATCATTTAGATGCTAAAAAAAATATTGAATTAAACAATTCCAAAAATGTTGTTCCTATATTGAGTGATGTCAATAAATGATTATTAAACAACAAAGATTTAGTCAATGGATCTACTGTTATTTTAGATCCAGCTAGAGCCGGAGTTTTAGAAGAATCACTTGAAATTATTAATGATAGTAATGTTGAAAGAATTATTTATTTAAGTTGTAATATTTTTTCACAAAAAAAAGATATTGATGTTTTAGATAATTTTAAAATTACTTATATGCAACCTTATGATTTTTTTCCTCAAACTTATCATATTGAAAATCTAATTGTATTAGATAAAAAAAATTAAGGAGATATTATGAAAATATTACATTTAAATTCATCATTAACAGGCGAAAATTCTTATTCTAAAAAAGAAGCTGACAAATATTTAAAAGGTAAAAAATATGAATACATCAATTTAAATAAAAGTGATTTAGGAAATATTACTTTAACTACTGAAAATTTTCATGATGATTCCAGAAAAGAAATTTCTTCTAAAATAATTGATAAATTATTTGAAATAGATGAATTAGTTATCAACGCTGGACTTACTAACTTTAATATTCCTCCAACATTAGTTAATTTCCATAATTTAATAGCTGTTGCTAATAAATTATTTAAATTTAAATATAATGGCAAAGGAGTTAGTGAAGGTCTTCTTAAACATTTAAAAGTTACTTTATTTTTAGCTCAAGGAGCAGAAAAAGGATGATATATTTTTTCTCACTTTGATACTTACCTAAAAGGAATTTATAATTTTTTTGGTGCAAAAGAAATTAATGTTAGCATCATTTATGGAACTAGAGTTTCGAAATAATTTACTCATAATGGGTATTTTTTATTTTATTTTTTAATATTATTAAGTTCTTATAACTTATAATATATTTATTATGAATACAATTAAATTTAAAATGACAAAAGAATATAAAAAAGCATTGAAAGAAGTTAATGAAATTAATTTATTAGGTGAAGAAATTAGTTTACTTTCAGATGAAGAATTAAAATCTAAAACAGAATATTTTCAAAATAGAATTTCTAATGGAGAAAATTTAAAAAAAATAAGAATTGAAGCTTTTGCAGTATCTAGAGAAGCTTGTTGAAGAGTTTATAAAAAGAAACCATATGATGTCCAAATGATTGGTGGAATTATTATTGATGAAGGTCAAGTTGCAGAAATGCGTACTGGTGAAGGTAAAACTCTTACTTCTGTTGCCCCCGTTTATTTAAATGCTTTAAACAAAAAAGGAGTTATTGTTTCTACTGTAAATGAGTATCTTACAGAACGTGATGGTAATGGAATGGCTAAAGTTCATAATTTTTTAGGTTTATCTGTTGGAATCAATAAAGCAAATACTTCTATTTTAGAAAAACAAAATTCATATAATCAAGACATTACTTATTCAGTTCACTCTGAAATTGGGTTTGATTATCTAAAAGATAATATGATTAAAAATTTAAATACAAAAGTTCAACGTGGATTTAATTTTGTTCTTATTGATGAAGTTGATTCAATATTGATAGATGACGCTAAAACTCCTTTAATTATAAGTGGTAAACAAAAAGAAAATTCTACTGATTATTTAAGAACTGATTTATTTGTTAAAACTTTAAGAAAGAAAGATTATGATCTTGATTGAGAAAAAAAATCTATTCAAATAAATGATAATGGTATTGAAAAAGCAAACAAATTCTTTAATGTTGAAAACATTTTTTCTATGGAGAACTCTAATAAAATTCATAAAGTTCAAAATGCTTTAAGAGCAAATTATTTAATGTTTTTAGACCAAGATTACATAATAAGAGAATCAAAAATTGAAATTGTAGATACTTTTACCGGTCGTGTAATGGAGGGTAGAAGTTTTTCTGATGGTCTTCAACAAGCTATTCAAAGTAAAGAAAAATTAGAAGTTGATCCCGAAACTCAAACAGAAGCTACCATCACTTATCAAAATTTATTTCGTATGTTTCCTAAATTATCTGGTATGACAGGGACTGCAAAAACTGAAGAAAAAGAAATGATGGAAATTTATAATATGAGGGTTATCCCTATTCCTACAAATAAACCAATCCTTCGTATTGATTTACCAGACTCAGTTTTTGCTTCTAAAACTTCTAAATACAAAGCAATGGTTAAAGATATTAAAAAAAGACATTCTAAAGGACAACCAATTCTTGTTGGTACAGAGCAAGTATCAGAATCAGAAGCAATTAGTAAATTATTATCTAAAGAAAAACTAAATCATAAAGTTCTTAATGCAAAACAAAATCTTTCTGAAGCTGAAATTATTTCTCAAGCAGGTAACTTTAAAGCTATCACTATTGCAACTAACATGGCAGGTCGTGGTACTGATATTCAATTAACAGAAGAATCTAAAAAAGTTGGAGGATTATATGTAATTGGAACAAATAGATCTGAAAGCAGACGTATTGATAATCAACTTATTGGTCGTAGTGGTCGTCAAGGTGATTTAGGTTCCAGTAAATTTTACCTTTCTATTGAAGATACTTTAATGACACGTTTTAGTGGATTTCCCAAACTTAAAGAAAAATTTGAATCATTCAAAGATGATCCTATACCTGGTAAACCTATTTCTAAATTTTTCAAAAATGCACAAATTAAAATTGAAGGACTTAATTATAATCAGCGTAAAGACATTCTTTCATATGATGATGTTATTCGTCAGCAAAGAGACTTAATTTATTCACAAAGAGATATTATTCTTAATGCCACTGACTTAATGGTTGTAATTGAAAGATTTTTCATAAGTGTTCCAAAAGATTTTTTAAAAATGGATGTTTATAAAACAGATGATGGTCATTTAAATAACGAAAAAGCAGCAATAAGTTTAAATCAAATTTGATTTCAATTTATAGAAACTAAAATTAATATTTCAAAAGCAAAAAAAATGGATAATTCACAAATGACAATTTATATAACTGAATGTTTGAATAATGCTTATAAAGAAATTAGAGAAAAAATTAAAGAAATTGTTGGTGAAGAAAATTTAGTTAATGTAGAAAGAGATATTATACTTTCAAATTTTGATCAAGCTTGAATTAATCACATTGATAAAATGTCTAAACTTAGAAGCAAATCTTCTATGGCTTCTTATGCCCAACGTAATCCATATCAAGTTTACGTCGAAGAAGGAACAAAACTTTTTTCTAAGCTTTTAGAAACTATTTCTCATTATTCTGTTTTATTATTAATGACAAATCAATATGCTCAAACTAATATTGCTCAGTTTAGAGAAATTAAAGAAAAAAATCGTTTAGCTGAAGAAAATAAAAAAAATGCTAATCTAGAAACAAATAATAAAGAAATTAATAATTTGGATGAAGATAAGTAAAATCTTATCTTTTTTATTATTTTAGATTTATTAAATATAATTTATTAAATTCTAAAAAAAGGAGAAAAATGCAATATGAGTCAAAAAAAGAATTATTTGATAAACTAATTAATGAAGATTCGTTTCTTTTTAAAATTTTTAAAAATTATAAATTCAAAAACATGTCTAAAGAAAATAAAGATAAATTAATAAATTCTCTTTATGTTGTTTTTTCTAAAAAACAAATAGAACAAGAAAACACAAAATTAAATGTTGAAGATATTATTGATAGTTATTCAAATTTTATTGAAATATCTAAACCTGACACAAAGATAATAGATGACTTTTTGCCTTCGTCTGGTGAATATGATGAAATTAGAGATAGATTAGAAAAAAAGATTTCTATTGAAGATAAAATTCAAAAACAATCTATTCAAATTGATATGTCTGATGTTGAATATACAGGCGTAAAAAGTGTAGAGGGTGAAAATACAATAGAAATAGGAGTTTTTAATGAAGAAGATTAATGTCGCCATTGATGGTCCCGCCGCTTCAGGCAAAAGTAGTATTTCTAAAAATATTGCCGATAAACTTAATTTTTTATATATAAATACTGGATTAGTTTATCGTTCTTTCGCTTATTTATTAAAAATTCACAATTATGAAATAAATTCTAGTTTAGTTAATAAATTAAAAAAACATGAAATTCAATTACTAAAAAATGAAATAACTTTAATTGATGGAAAAAAAGAGTTTGAAAATTTAAGAAAAGAAGAAATAGGGATTTTAGCCTCAAAAATAAGTTCTATTATAGAAATTAGAAAATATGCAGTTAAAATACAACAAAAAGCTTCTTCAAAAGGGAATGTAATTATGGATGGTAGAGATACTACATTTAGAATATTACCCAATGCCCAAGTAAAAATTTATTTGGATTCTTCAAGTGAAATTAGAGCTAATAGAAGATATCTTCAACTTAAAGGAACTAAAAATGAATCTAAGTATGATGATATTTTAAAACAAATAAAAACAAGAGATTTTAGAGATAAAAATAGAGAAATAGATCCATTACATATTTCTAAAGATTCAATATATATTGATAGTTCTAATATTTCTATTAAAGAAGTAGAAAAAATTATTTACAATTTGATTAAGGAGGCTGAATAATGTTAAAAAATACAATTGCCATAGTGGGCAGACCTAATGTTGGAAAATCTACTTTATTTAATAGATTAATTGGAAAAAGAAAAAGTATTGTTCATGATATGCCAGGTGTTACTAGAGATAGACTTTATCATTATGCTAAATGAAGTGGTATAAATTTTAGACTAGTAGATACAGGCGGGATAGAAATTAGTGATAAACCTTTCCAAGAACAAATTGGTATTCAAGCCAAAATTGCTATTGAAGAGTCTAATATCATAATATTTGTTGTTGATGGAAAAAATGGTTCTTTGCCAGATGACGAATATATTGCTGACATTTTAAGAAAAAGTAATAAAACAATTTATGTTGTTGCAAACAAAGTGGATAACTCTAAAAATTTTGATCTTTCTCTTTGAAGTTTAGGTTTTGCTGACATATTTTCTATAAGTGCTTTGCATGGAAATGGAATTGGAAACCTTTTAGATATTGCAACATCAAGTTTTGAAAAAGAAAACAAAGATAATCAACTTCCAAAATTATCAATTATTGGCAAACCAAACGCTGGTAAAAGTAGTTTGTTAAATCAACTTGCAAAAACTGAAAGAAGTATAGTTTCTCCTATTGCCAATACAACTCGTGATTCAGTATCCAATAATGTTTTTATTGAAGGTACTGAATATGAGGTTGTTGATACGGCTGGAATTAATAGAAAAAGTAGATTAGTAGAAAGTGTTGACCACTATGCGTTAATGAGAGCCATGAGTTCTTTAGAAGATAGTGATATTGCAATACTTGTTGTTGATGCTACAAAAGATTTTACACATTTTGATTCTAGAATTGCAGGCTATGCTATGGATAATAAAAAACCCATAATAATGCTAATTAATAAATGAGATTTAGTTGAAAAGAAAACTAATACCATGATAGAATATGAAAAAAAAGTAAGAAAGCATTTTAAATTTATGTCTTGAGCTCCTGTTATTTTTATTTCTGCTAAATTTGGAAATAGATTATCAAAATTAGAAGAATCTATTGAAATGGTTAGAATTAATAAATCCAAAGTTATTAATACTAACTTATTAAATGAAGTTATTCAAGATATTCAAATTATGAAACCCGCTCCTTCTAAAGTTGGTAAAAGACTTAATATTAAGTTTTCTAGACAACTTGTTGGAACTAGAATACCTACTTTCCTATTATTTTGTAATGATAAAAGTCTTCTTCATTTTTCCTATGAAAGATATATTTGAAATTGTTTAAGAGACAATTTCGATTTAAGGGGAGTTCCTATTAATTTAATTTTTAAAGATGGTAAGAACAGAGATAAAAATGAAAGATAAATTACTAGTAATTGGCTCTGGAGCTATGGGGACAGCACTTTCTAATGCTTTTTTAGACGCTGGTAAATTAAATGTTGAAATTTATGGAATTGATAAAAATGAATTATTAGATTTAAAAAGTGGTCATAATAGTAAATATTTTCAAGATCATAAATTTAATTCATTTGTTACACATAATGATTTAAAAATAGCATTAAATAACGCTAAATATATTTTAATTGCAGTTCCTTCTATAGCAATGAATATTGTATATCCTCAATTATTACAAAATTTAAATAGTGAAGTTTTAATTATTAATGCTTCTAAAGGTTTTTATCCAAATACCGAGAAATCAATTCATGAAGAAATGACTTTTTTAGCTAATGAAAATAGTTTTATTAGAGGTGTTGTTTCATTAATTGGACCAAGTCATGCTGAAGAAATTATTAAAAGTAAACCTACATTAATTGATTCAGTTTCAGAAAATCTTCAACATTGTGAAGAAGTGATGATGTTGGGTAAAAGTGATTACTTAAAAATATATCCTCAAACCGATGTTGTAGGAGCTGAAATTGGTGCAGCATATAAAAATATCATCGCAATAGCTAATGGAATTTGTGCAGGATTAGGTTATGGAATAAATTCACAAGCTGCTCTAATAGCTCGTGGAATGGCTGAAATGAATAGGTTAAGCGATTTGAAAGGTGGTAAATCTACTACTCTTTTAGGTCTTACTGGTCTTGGAGACATTATCGTTACTGCACTAAGCGATTTAAGTAGAAACTTTACATTTGGTAAAAACTTTGCTAAAATTGGTAAAGAAGCTCTTAAAACCAAAGTTACAGTTGAAGGATTAAATGCTTTAAAAATTATCAATAAAGTAAGAAAAGAAAATAAATTATATCTTCCAATTGTTGCAACTTTATATTCTGTAATATTTGAAAATTCTTCTTTAAGTGATATTAAAGATAAACTTTGAGGTACATCACATAAAAATTTATAAAAAATAAAATTTAAAATACAAATTAACATTATTTTTTATTGTTTATAATATTAATAATTATAAGAAAGGAAATAAAAATGACAAGATCACAATTAATTGCTAAATTAGCTGAAGAAACAATGATGACTAAATCAGAAATTGAATCAGTTCTTAAGGCACAAACTAAAATTGTTACTGAAGCTGTTGCTTCTGATGACACTGTTGAATTAACTGGACTAGGTAAATTCTCTAGAATAGAAAGAAAAGCTAGACAAGGGGTTAACCCTTCTACAGGAGCAAAAATTAGCATTGCTGCTAAAATGGCCCCCAAATTTAAAGTTTCTAAATCTCTTAAAGACGCAGTTGTTTAATAATCAATAATAAAAAAAGAACTTTTTGTTCTTTTTTTATTATAAAAAATGTTTAATAATAAAATATTTTTTTCTAAATAAATAAAA
>JAIFTM010000056.1 GCA_019661745.1 Mollicutes bacterium PWAP
ATTTTTAAATTATTAAAAAAATATTATAATAAATAAATATGAAAAATATGAAAAAATATGATGCAATAATAATTGGCGGTGGTCATGCAGGTGTAGAATCTATTTTTGCATTAGCTAAAAATAATAAAAATGTTGCTTTAGTTACGCTTAATAAAAATATGTTAGCATCTATGCCTTGTAATCCTTCAATTGGTGGTCCAGCAAAAGGAATAATTACAAAAGAAATTGATTCTTTGGGCGGAATACAAGGTATTTTTTCAGATAGAGCTATGATTCAAATTAAAATGCTTAATGATTCAAAAGGTCCGGCAGTTAGAGCATTAAGGGCTCAAATAGATAAAAAAATGTATTCTGAATTAATTCTTGAAGAAGTTGAAAAAAATCCTAATATAACTTTAATAGAAGCAACTGCTGAAGAAATAATTAGTGAAAATAATAAAATTAAAGGTATAAAACTAAACGATGGTTCTTTTTTAAAGAGTGATATTATTATTTTAACTACAGGAACTTACATGGATAGTTATGTTTTAATGGGAAATAATAAAGAAAGCAGCGGCCCAGATAATCAAAAAACCACTCAAGGATTGTCTAAATCTTTAAAACTAATGGGTTTTAAACTACAAAGATTAAAAACTGGTACACCTCCAAGAGTAAAAACAAGTAGTATTGATTTTTCTAAAGTTGAAAAAGAAGAAATAGAATTAAAAGATTTTAGGTTTTCTTCCAAAACAAAAAATACTTTAAATGAACAAATAAGTTGTTACATAACTTATACTAATGAAAATACTCACAAAATTGTTGACGAACATTTGAATGAAAGTAGTATGTATTCAGGGGCTATAAATGGTATTGGACCTCGTTATTGTCCTTCTATAGAAGATAAAATTGTTCGTTTTAGAGATAAAAAAAGACATCAAATATTTTATGAACCCGAAACAAGAGAAGGAAATATTATATATGTTAATGGACTATCAACTTCTATGCCCGTTTATGTTCAAAAAAAAATGCTAGAAACTTTGCCTGGTATGAAAAATGCTGAAGTTACTAAATGAGGATATGCAATAGAATATGATGCAATAGATTCTTTAGAATTGAAACCTTCTCTAGAAAGTAAAAGAATTGATGGTTTATTCTTTGCTGGTCAAGTGAATGGAACTAGCGGCTATGAAGAAGCTGCTGCACAAGGACTTATTGCGGGAATTAATGCTAATAAAAAAATTGAAAATAAAGAACCAATTATATTGACAAGAGATCAAGCGTATTTAGGAGTTCTTATAGATGATTTAGTTACAAAAGGAACAAGAGAACCTTATAGAATGCTTACTTCTAGAGCAGAATATAGATTATTATTAAGAAATGATAATGCTGATTTTCGTTTAATTAAAGATGGATTTGAAGCTGGTTTAATTTCTAAAAAAGAAAAAGATGAAGTTTTAAGAAAATATAAATCAATAGAACAAGAAATTAAAAGAATTAAAAAAACTTATGCAAAAAAAGATTCTTTAATTTCAACAAAATATGGAATTAAAAATGGTCCTTCATTGTTTAAGGTCATAACAAGACCAGAAATTGATTATAGAGACGTTACAGGCCATAAATTTGCAGAAGAAGTATATATTCATTCAAAACTTGAAGGTTACATAAAAAAGCAAAAAACTCAAGCAGAAAAAATGAAAAGACAAGAAAAATTCAAACTTCCTGAAAAATTAAATTATGATAATGTTCAAAACTTAGCAACTGAAGCAAGAATGAAACTACAAAAAATTAAACCTTTAACAATAGGCCAAGCATCAAGAATTAGTGGCGTTAATCCAAGCGATATTCAAATGATAATGTTCTACATAGAATATAAAATGAAAAAATAATGCATTAGCATTATTTTATTTTTTTGCTTTCAAAATAAGAAATCATTTTTTTTGTTGCTTTACTTCTATGACTGATTAAATTTTTTTTCGAAGTAGAAATATCACTAAAAAAACTATTTGTTTTATTTTCAATAAAAAAATTATCAAAAGCAAAACCATTTGTATTTTTACTAACACTTAATTTTCCATGAACAGTTCCTGTAAATGTTTTTTTAATATTTTTGTTAACAAAAGCCAAAGAACAAACATAATAAGAATGAGGATTGCTTTTTTTTGAAAGTTTAATTAATTCTTTAGTTTTTTCTAAATAAGAACTTTTTATCATTCATCTTTTAGATTTAACTCCAGGAAATGATCCCAAAATAGGAACTACAATACCTGAATCATCACTTAAAATAGGTATGTTAAATTTTTTAAAATAAAAATTTGCTTTTTGAAGAGCATTTTCTTCAAAAGTTTCATGATCTTCAGGTGCATCTAATGATTCATATCCCAAATCTTTCAATAAAACAATTTGTATATTAGTGTCTTTAAATAAGTTTTTATATTCTTTAATTTTTTCTTCATTTGTTGAGGCTAAAAGTATTTTCATATATTTATTATAAGTTCAATTTATAATTAATATATGAAAAAAAATAATAAAAAATTAATAGAATGAAAAAACTCAAATTTAAAACCTTTTTATAGACCAAATAATTTCAATATATTGATTGAAAAAAAGAAAATGAAATTGATTTCTAATTTTTGTAAATTAGATAAATTACAAGATGTATACATTGTTTTAACGACCAAAAATAGTGAATATATTTATTCAAAATTAAAAAACAAAAAAATAATAACTTTAGAAATAAAAAATTTACTTGCAAACACAGAAACTTTATTATTAAAAGAATTTATTAAAAATAATCAAAAAATAAATTTTAAATTTATTGTTGAAGGTATCAATTCTCAAATTATTTATTCTCTTTTAGACTCTAATATTGAATTTAAAAAATATAAATTACTTTCAATAATGGGG
>JAIFTM010000057.1 GCA_019661745.1 Mollicutes bacterium PWAP
AAATAATAATTTTTTTATTTATTTAGAAAGGACAACAAAATGATAAATATTATTCAAGGAAATATGTCTCTTGCTGTTTGTTTAGCTTTGGGTGGTCTTGGTATTTTTTTAATATCAATTAAACTTTTATCATCCCAACTTAAAAAAAGTTCTAGCACCACTCTAAGTAAAGTATTAAAAAAATTTACTTCTAATGATTATGTTTCTATTTTATTTGGTATTTTATTTACAACAATGATTCAATCTTCTGATGGGGCTGTCGCTTTGGTTATCGCACTAGTAGCTGCAGGCTTTATGCCTTTGCGTTCTGCTTTTGCATTTGTTTTGGGAGCTAATATAGGTACAGCATCTACTTCTATAATAGTTGCTCTTTCAGATTCAGCAAAATTTGTTCAGTACTTTATGATTTTTGCAGTAATAGGGGCGCTGGGAGTTATGGTTATAAAAGACGGAAAAACCCAAGATGCTTTTTTAATTATGGCTTTTGTTGGAATTATGTTTTCAGGACTAAAAGTTATGGGTTGAGGATTCAAGTCTGTAGCTAATGCACAAATATTTAAAAATATAACAAATGTTGTTGGTAAAAATGAATGATCTTCCACTGGATTTAGTTTTATAATGACCGGGTTAATGCAATCTTCATCTGCTTCTGTTACTGTAGGGCAACATGTGTTTGTAAATGGCGGAATGCCTCTGACTGGCGCAATAGGATTTGTTGTTGGAGCAAATATTGGAACGACCATTACCGCTTTCATAACTACAATTGGCCAACCTAAAGATACCAAACGTATAGCTCTATTTTGATTCTTTACAAATATTATTACTTCTATAATAGTGCTTCCTTTAACTTCTGCCGGTTATTATGGATTCATTTTAGAAAAAATGAACATTGGTAAAGCATGAGAGATGGCCGTTTCACACTTATTATATAATTCACTTCTTGTTATTATATTTATGTGACAACTTAAATGAATAACAAAACTAATGTATTTAATTATAAAAAAAGACATAGAACTTGAAATGAATTATGAAATAAAATTTTCAAAACAACTTATTAAAGAAAATTCTTCTATAGCTTTAGAATCATTGGAAATTTCTTATATAACATATTCTAAAATAATTGATGATATCTTAAATAGTATTAAAAAACTAATAAATACTAATAATCCTAAATATAAGTTGAGATTTGATAAACTAAGAATGGTCGAAGCTGAAACTCGTAATATAATTTTTGATTATTCCACTGAACTTTCAATGAATGAAACTAATGAACATTCTTCGGCTCAAATTCTAAAAATAAACTCTGCTATTAGAAATCAACAAAGGGTTGTATCATTAGCTAATGATTCATTAGATTTATTGCAAATTAATTATAAAAAAAACAAAATTTTCAAAAAAGAAAAAACAAAATCTTTTTATATTTCAAATCCTAAAATGAAAGTTTCTAAAAACAAAATTCAAAAAATTTATAAATATAAATTTATTTTAAATGAAAGTGAAAAAAGTGAAATTCTTCAATTAATAAAATTAACTAGAAAAATTGGAAAATTAGCCTCTAAACAATCAAAAGAATTTTCTATAGAAGAACATTCTGCTATTAAACATCTTTTCTTAGATGTTGTTGATTTTTCTGATGTTATTAATGAAAACAATGAAAAACGTATTGAAAATAAAGAAAACTCAAATAAAGATTTTAATATAGGGGGAATTGCTTCAAACTTCTCAAGAATTGCTAATCATCAATACTTGAGTAGTAAAGCCTTTAAACATAGATCTAATAATAGACTTCAATCAAAAGAAGAAGTATCTGTTATTCTACAAAATATATTAAATAGCGAAATAGAAGATTAATATCTTCTATTTTTATTTATAATTAAAAATATTGTTATAAAGGAGTGTTATTATGGCTTTAAAAGCTGGAATTGTTGGATTACCTAATGTTGGTAAATCAACATTATTTAATGCAATTACAAATAGCCAAGTGGAAGCAGCTAATTATCCATTTGCTACTATAGAACCAAATATTGGTGTTGTTGAATTGCCAGATAAAAGATTAGATGAATTGGCTAAAATAGTAAAACCTGAAAAAGTTTTACATGCTACATTTGAATATATTGATATTGCTGGTTTAGTAGAGGGTGCTTCTAAAGGTGAAGGACTTGGTAATAAGTTTTTATCAAATATTAGAGAAGTTGATGCCATTGTACAAGTTGTGCGTTGTTTTGAAGACGAAAATATTACTCATTTTTCTGGAAAAATAGACCCATTAAGAGATGTATCAATCATAAATACTGAGTTAATTTTAGCAGATTATGATACTATAAATAATGTTTTAAATAGAGTCAGTAGAAAAGCCAAAAATACTGGAGATAAAGCATTGATTTCTGAAATGAATTTAGCCATTAAACTTAAAGAATCTTTTGAAAACGAAAAACCTGCAAGAAGTTTAGATCTTAATAAAGACGAAAATAAAATTGCTAAAGGTTGAAATTTATTAACCATTAAACCTATTCTTTATGTTGGGAATGTCCATGAAAAATATGTTTCAAATCCAGAAAAAAGTGAATTATTTCAAAAATTACAAATTTTAGCCGAAAAAGAAAATCAAGTATCTATTGGTATTTCTGTTAAAATTGAAGGTGAATTAGCACAAATGGATGGTGATGATCTTGAAATGTTTTTAGACGATTTGAATATTGAAGAAAGTGGTCTTTTTCGTTTGACGAAAGCAAGTTTTAAACTTTTAAATCTTGAAACTTATTTTACTGCTGGTGTTAAAGAAGTTAGGGCTTGAACATATAAAAAAGGTTATTCCGCACCTCAATGTGCCGGAGTAATTCATACCGATTTTGAAAAAGGTTTCATTAAAGCGGAAGTAATTGATTACAATGATTTTATATCATTAGGCGGAGAAAAATTTGCAAAAGAAAATGGCAAATCTAGATTAGAAGGTAAAGACTACATTATGAAAGATGGAGATATTGTACATTTTAGATTCAATGTTTAAACAAAATTGAATTTTATTATTACGACATTAAATTATTTAATTATTTTTTAAATGTTAAATAATTTAATTCTTTTTTTGTTTATAATAAAAAAGCATATGGCAAGTATGGTGAAGTGGTTAACACACTGGGTTGTGGTCCCAGCATTCGAGAGTTCGATCCTCTCTACTTGCCCCATTTTTTTTACTTTTTTTGCAAACAAAAAATAAAACATATAATTATTTTATGAATAAAGGAAAATTATTTTTAGTAAGTACTCCTATAGGGAATTTAGAAGATATTACTTACAGAGCAATTAGAATTTTAAAAGAAGTTGAAGTTATTGCTGCTGAAGATACTAGAGTCACTCATAAATTATTATCTTTTTATGGAATTAAAGATAAAAGAGTTGTTTCTTATAGAGATAATAATGAAAGACAAAGTGCTAAAGGATTAATCAAATTACTATTAAAAGGAAAAAATATTTCAATTGTTAGTGATGCTGGAATGCCTGTTATTAATGATCCGGGCTTTTCTATAATAAAAGAAGCAATTGAAAATGATATTGAAATTAGAGTTTTACCTGGTCCTAGCGCCACTTTAACAACTCTTGTTTTAAGTAATTTTAATACTTTTTTTACATATGATGGTTTTTTAAATCCAAAACAAGGAAAAAGAAAAAATGAACTTTTGAAAATGAATCATGGCACTCATATTATTTTAGTTACGCCACATAATATTAAACAAGTTTTAAGAGATATTGATGAAGTTTTACCTAAACAAACAAAAGTATTTTTAGGGAGAGAATTAACTAAAAAATTCGAAACCCATTATAGAGGAAGTGCTTTAGAAATTCTTAATAATCTTGATATAATTAAAGGAGAATTCACTATGGCATTATCAATCCCAAAAATAAAAATAAATAAATATAAAAAAGGCAATAATGTTTCAAAATAATGATTATAAAGTTGGCGATCTAGTTTTTTTAAAAAAAACCCACCCCTCAGGAACTAAAGAATGAGAGATTGTTAGAATGGGTGCAGATATTAAAATAAAAAGCACTATTGATAATGGCCTTTTTATTATGATGCCAAGATTTAAATT
>JAIFTM010000058.1 GCA_019661745.1 Mollicutes bacterium PWAP
AATAAAGAAGAAAATTTTTAAGTATTAATAAATTATTTATTAGATTTATTAATAAATTTTTGAATTTTATTTATTAAAGATATTTTTTTTAATTCTCATTCAAATTCTTTAACAGATAAAATATCATATCCTTTAGATTGAACGTAGTTTTGTTTATCTTCTAAACTTAAAAAAGAAGAATAATTATTTTCATCTCAATTTTTAAATGTTTCAATTTCTAATCCACAAATAAATTCTCTTGTATTTGCATCTAAAAATGCTAAATCAATGGAAAAATTGCCAATATAATAATTTTTTTTAAGAATTAATTTTCTAGAACTTGTAATATTTTTAGAAATTACTTTAATTACATTATTTTTAAATTCTAAATCTTTAATAATAGATTTTGTAGAAATAACAGAATAAGTAGATTTTTCTTTTTCGGAAAGATCTAAAAAACGCAATCATTTTGCAAAAGAAATCATATCTTTTGTGCCAGAAGGAATAACTTCATTTCCATAAATGCTTTTTATAACAATTAATTTATCTTTTGCTCTACTTAGGGCAACATTAAGAGCGTTACGACCGCCATTACGAGCAACATAAGTTGAACCTAATTTAGCATTTTTATCATAGCCAACACTAATAATAACTAAATCTGCTTCATCTCCTTGAACTTGTTCTAAAGAACGAACCACCAAAAGATTTTCTTTTAATAATTCGTCATATATGCCCTTTTTAAGAATTAAATTATTAAGTTCATTTTCTTGACTTTTATTCAAAGTTAATAAAATTATTTTTTCATATTTTTTTAAATTATCATCAAGTATTTCCAACATTTTATTAAGTTCTTTTTTATTAACTTGGTTTATCCATTCTCCATCAACATTTATTACTTCATAAGCTTCATCAACTTCGCCAATATTTGTACCCACACCAAGATTAGATTCATAAAATTCTTTTGCATTAAAACTCATTAATCCTGCTTTTTTTGAACGATAGTTTTTATCCAACATAACTTGATAAACACCTTTATTTTTTACATAATCTAAAACAGAAGGCGCATTTTCTTCAATATCAGAATTAAAATTTTCATCAAAATTATCTCTTGATCCAAATCAATTGGTAGGCGCCATTTGTTCACTATCGCCGGCTATAACTCTAATTTTAGCAATGTACATTAACGGAAGTCCTCTTTCAACAAACATTTGAGAAGCTTCATCCATAATTAAGTAGTCATAATAATCTTCTTGAAAAGTAATGAAATTAACATCTGGAGTAGCGACAATAACTGGGAAAATTTGTTTAATTAAATGAGCATGATCTTTCATAAAATTAGCAGGCATTCTTCTTTTAGCTCTAACGGCATTAGAAAATTTAACTCATCTTTGAACATATCCTTTTGCTGCATTTACAATATCGATGGGTATTGAACCTTTTTTTTGAGAAGTGTAATTAGCTTTATTTAAATTTTCCATAATTTCATATGTAAATTTGTTAAGAATAAATTTTTCATTACTTTTAAAAATAATTTTTTTAAAAGTAATTATTTCTCTAATAATTTTTGAAGAATAGTAATTAAGACCATTAATATAATAATTTTTAAAATCTCCTTTAAAATTTAAATGAAAATCAATAATTTTTTGTTCTAAATTTTTTGCTTCTTTTTTTGAAGTGGTTTTATTTAATATTTCTTTTTTAATATTATTGTTTGTATCGATTTTATCTCATTTAATATTGTGTTCATTTAAAGTTTTAATAATGTTTTCAATGCTATCTATATTTTTTAAATTAGAATCTTTTTTAACTCTTTTTAAGAACTCAATATTATATTTATATTGACCCGTTCTAACTAAATCAAAAAACTTTTTTTGTTCATAACTTAAAGGGGTATTTTTATAATAATCATTTTGTTTAGTTGCTTTTTCTTCAACTAATTTAATTAATTCTTCAAGAGGTTCATAAAATTTTCTTTTATCGTTGCCGCTAGCACCACCACTAAAAAAGAAAGATATAGATGCTAGAGGGCCAAGTCTATTTCTTAAAACTTCTAAAGCAGCAGCTTTTTCGGAAATAACTAAAGCTTTTTTATTTTTAAATATAACGTTTGCAATAACGTTTGAAATAACTTGACTTTTGCCAGTGCCAGGAGGACCTCAAATAATTGTATCTTGTATTAATGAAGAAGTTAATGCTTTGCGTTGAGAAAAGTTAAGTTTATTTATTAAAACTGGTATATCATTCGTATCTGCCAAAGAAGTTTCAACATTTTTATTGTAATTTCTTTTATCAAATGAAGGTTCAATTACAGTGTCAATTTTCTTTAAATCAACTAAATTTTTAAGTACCTTTCTTATTTTTCCACCACCAGTTGAAAACATACCAAAAATTAAATTTGAATTAATAACAAAAGATTTTTTATTCATATCAGTTTTTTTGGCATTAATAAAAGATTTTAATTTGAAATCATCAGTAATAATTTCTTTATTTAAAAATTTAATTTCACTATAAATTTCATGTAGAGATTTGTTTTTTGTAAATAATTTAGAAATGTCTAATTTTATCTCGTTACTCTCTAAAAAAAACAATAGTTTTTCATTGAAAAATCAATCTCCCTCAGGAGTAAATTTAATACTTTCTCCCCTTAAAGAAATAGAAACATTTCTAATAAGCAAAGGGGAATTAATTTTAGAACCATCTGATAAATAACCTTTGAAAAATAAAGAAGAAATATTTAATGGATAAATTCCAGTTGAAAGTGTTAAATCATCAACATCTTTATTAAATTTTTTTCATTTAAATGATTTGTTTTTAATTTGTTTTTCAATGTCCTTTTGAAGTTTTTGTAAAGTTTTATCATAATTATTTTCTAAAGATGAAATTAAACTAATAGTATATTTATAATTGTTTTTCTTTAGTAAAATTTCAATATCATCTATAGTTTCTACAATTATTAATCCTTTACTAATTTCATCAAGATATTTTTCTTCTAAAATGAAGGATCCACTAGTTTCTAAAACTAATTTTTTAATATTTTCTTTTTCCATCATTTTAACTAAATCAAACTTAGTTTTTAAATCAACCAATACAAATAAATCGTCGTCTCTATTTGTGATTGAAAGTGCATTATTTAATATTTTGTTATATTTTTCTTTATATTCCATATGTTATATTATCTTATAAAAAAAAGAATAGTTAAAACTATTCTTTAAAATCATTAATACCTTTGATTGTTTCTTCTTGAACGCCAGAAATTTTTCAGAATCCATTTTGTTTTCTTTTCAATCTTTTTTGATGATTTATTGTTTCTAATTTTACTCAAATTCATGAAGCAATAAAAATTGATGAATAAGTACCGGCTATAAGTCCAGCAAACATTGATAAGTTATATGACATTTTTGTTGCATTACCAAATGCCATAAGAACTGCAACAGCTGAAATTGTTGTTAATGAAGTTAAAAGGGAACGTTTTACAGTTTCTCTAATTGATTTATTAGCAACTTCTTTAATTTGTTTTTTATTATAAATTTTATCTTGGTCCATATTCTCTCGTATTCTATCAAATGTAACAATAGTATCATTGACGGAATAACCAATAGTTGATAGAAGTCCAGCTATGAATACTGGAGAAAATTCAACACGAATGAATATGAATACAGCAGTAACAATTAATCCATCATGAACAAGGGCTAAGACAACCGAAACTGAATAAGTCCATTTAAACCTAATCAATGTATATAAAACAATAAGGGCGAATGCAACTGAAATTGCTATCATTGCATCTTTGACAAGTTTTTTAGCCATATCGCTTGTTGTATTTGAACTATAAACAATATATTTAGATTTATCAACAGAATTATTAAGTTTAGGAATATCAACATCATTTTTAGTTGAAGCTTTAATTTCTTTAACTATGGTATTTGAACTATCTGAATAAATTAAAGAAATTTCATTTTCTTTAAAACCACTATCAATAATTTTTTGTTTGATATTCGAAATTTCATTAGAATTAATGGGTTTAATATTATTGCTTGAACCCTGGTCTGCTTTTATAGAAACAACAGCACCGCCAGCAAATTCTTGAGAAAGATTTAAACCTCCGTTTATAGTCCCAGCAACACCAGCAGTAATAGCAAAAGTAATGACTGCCGCAGTAATTAATACTCCCGAACCAAGCGCAAATCATTTGGAACTCTTAATATAATCTGGTTTATCAAGTCAATTTTGAAATGGTTTATCAATTTTAGGTTGAATACCAAGTAATCATTTTTTGTTTTCAAATCAACCAGTATTAATAAGCAAAGAAGACATAATGCGTGTAAATCCAAGAATAACTATTAAAGTAAAAAATATTGAAATTATAAGAGTTATTGAAAGGGCGACAATTTGCTGTGTTCCAAAGAAGAATAAAACAAATGCAACAATGAGGGTCGTTATATTTGCATCAAAAATAGTTGATAAAGAATTACTATTAGCTTTTTTATTTGATTTTTTAACGCCATTATCAGAATAAACTTCTGCTTTTAATCTTTCAAAAGTTATTATATTGGCATCTACTGCCATACCTATACCAATAACAAGTGCAGCTATTGTTTCGGGAGAATATTCTCCTCTCATAACAGTAAAAAGTAGTAATGTTAAGAATATATAAAGGGCAATCGAAATAGTTGAAAGAGAGCCAAGTAATCCATAATTTAACATTAAAAATAATGCAACAATACTAAATACAATAATTCCCGCAATTAATGCCATCTTAAATGCATTTTGTCCATACTCAGCATTAATTATATTAGAAGAAATTAATTTTAATGAATAATCACTAACACCATAATTAATTTTAGAAGCTAGTTTTTGAACTTCTTCATTTGTAAAATTACCTTCTATAACAAAAGATTTCCCAAAAAGAGATTTTGTAACAGAAGCTTCAGAAATTAAGTAATCTGCACTATGAATTATTACGGCAAGTTTTGAACCACCTTGAGAGTGTTTACCACTAGAATATACTGCATTAACTGGGTTGTGCCCGGCTCTATCTCAAATTGATTGTGTACCAAAAGAAGTGTTTTTTGTTTCATTAATAAATTTAGAAAGATCTAGTCAAACAAAAACTTTATTTGAAAAAGTTGAAGAGTCTAGAGAAGAAATATATTTAGTTGCTTGAGCTCATTCAGAAGAAGCGCTATTTGATTCAAGAGATATTTCAACTTTTTTACCTTGATTATTAATAGCTTTTGCTCCATTATTTGCAATTGGAACTTTAGAAACTTTAGAAATATCAATTCCGTCTAGTTGCATTTTAGTAGAAGGTGCCCCTTGAGTTAAAAAGGAATTGAAATGACCGTTTGAATCAAATAATAAGTTACCATAAACATCAGTCATTGAAATTCTAGGTTTGGAAGTAACATTAGAAATAAGATCTTTTAATTCTTGATCTGTTCCATATTTAAGAGGAGATTGAATACGAATGTTAGAGCCAGAATCATTATTTTCTTTATTTATTTTTACACCTTCAATATTTAAAGGATCAATACGTTGATAAATATCTTCCACGGCTTTATCGGCGGCTTTATCGGAAGATTGAGAATTAGATTTAACTTGAACAACAAGCTCAGCTCCGCCCCCATATTCAATTCCTAATTTTGAATCTTTAGCAATAACTCCGGTAGCACCAAAAACTATTGCAATAATAGTACCCAAAATAGTTAGAGAAAGAATAAGCATTCTTTTTCAATTTTTGGGCATAAAAAATTTCTTAAATCATGCTCTCATAAAATTAATTATACTATTAAAATAAATATTTTATGTAAGTTAAGTATCTAAAAATTAAGCATTTATTTATAATATGATTATGAAAAAATTGATATTAGTTGCCGGAGGAACGGCAAGCGGGAAAACAACAGTGGCAAAAGAGTTGGTAGAATCTTTAGGAGATTCTTTACTAATAAGAATGGATGAATTTTATTTAGAAAATAAAGAAAATATAAAAAACTATAATTATGATGCCCCTTATGCATTTGATATTGATTTAATTATTAAAACTCTTTTGAAAGCAAAAAAAGGTGAAAAAATTTATATACCCAAATATAACTACAATACACACTCTATAATTGGCCATAAAACAATAGATACTTCTAAATATAATACCGTTATTTTCGAAGGAATTTTATCACTTTTCTTTAAAGAATTGAGAGAGTTAGCAGATCTGAAAATTTATGTTGAAACACCAGATGATATTAGATTGGCAAGAAGAATAAAAAGAGACGTAGTAGAGAGGGGAAGGGACATTAATAAAATTATTTGAAGATGAAATAATCATGTTAGACCTAGTCAAATTAAATACATTAATAAATTCAAATATGAAGCGGATATTATTATTCCATGATTGAATCTTAATAAAGTAAGTATTAAAAGTGTAGTTTCTTCTATAAGATATAGCGATGACTAATAAAGAAATTTTAAAAAAAGCTAATCTAAAAATGACAAAAAATAGATTGACTATTTTAGATTGTTTAATGGGTGAAAAAAATCACTTTCATTCAATTTCAGAAATTTTAGAACATAAAAGTCATTTAAATAGTAAAAGTGTTTACAATACAGTAAAAGTATTAGTAAAAAATAATGTTTTAGACTCATATGTGATTAAAGGAATGCCAAAATATGCTATAAACGACCATTTAGAAAATCACTTAAAAATACATACAATTGATACTAATTCAAATATATCTCATGTATCTATTAGTCCTGCCATTTTCAATAAAATTAAAAAAGAACTTATTAATAAAGGTATAAAACCTAATGAAATTAAAATTTTTGTTGAAATTGAATAATTTCTAATATAACTTCTGTTAAATTAAATATTCCAGGGAAAAAAGAGATAATTTTTTTCCTTTTTTAGGGATATTTTTATATTCAATAACGTAAGTTTCATTTAAGTTGTTTAGCATAATTATTAATAAAGAAATTCTTTTATTATGATTAATAACTTTTAAATGATTTAATTGATGTTCTTTAATATTTTGTCTTATTAATTTACCTTGTTTTATTGTACTTTTTTGCTTCTATCGCAACAAAAAAAGAATTAACAATTCCATGATAATCTACCGTAATTTTACTTTTTATTTTTGCATTTTGAAGATTTTTTCCAATAATTTGTCTAAAAGAAATATCAAGATTTTTAAAAAAATAATGAAATATTTTTTTATTTTTCGTAAGCAATCGTTTTATTAATTATGTTTTCTAAAAACATCCCACTATTTTTATTTATCACATTTATAACAT
>JAIFTM010000059.1 GCA_019661745.1 Mollicutes bacterium PWAP
ATAATAACGTCTTCCAGAATATCCTTCAGCATATTTATTAGTTAAAATAGAACCAGTAATCTTTAAAACATCTTCTGAAACATAATTTTCAGACGCAATTAATTCAACATGCTCTTCTTGTCTTTTACTTTCTTTATTTAATCATTTTTCTATATCTTTATCATTTAATTTATATTCATACATGGTTTACCTCTTATAATTTTAATATTATACTTTTAAAATCTTTGGTTTTAAAAATCAAAAAATATAATAAAAAAGCTTGTTCTTATTTAAATTTTTTATATTTGTTATCGATGTAATTATCATTATGAACAGAGGCATTTTCTAGATTTTTATAAATATATTTAAGATTTTCAATATGTCCCAATCCATTATGTCTCGGAGCAAATTCATCCATTGTTTTTTTATCATAATCTTTAATTTCTTTAATTGAATTTTTTTTAGAATATTTTTCAAAAAATACTTTATTCATTTTTGTTTTTACAGCATGTGTAGAATTAGGTCAACCCACTGAAAGCCCAACAACAATAATATTGTCTTTAGGTATATTTAGTTTTTCTTCAAGTTTATCTGCAAAAGTTAAAACGCCACCAACCATAGTAACACCTCAACCTTTGGATATTAAATAATCTTGAGTAAATGTTGCTGCAATAGCAGAGTCTGTAATGCTTCTCATAAATTCAAAGTTTTTAATATCATCATTAAGTTCTTTATCTAAAATAGAAAGAATTCTTGTTCTATCAGCAACGAAAAGAATAAACATAGCGCTATCAGCAATATGTTTTTGATTTCAGTTCATTTTACAAATGTAATCTTTTGTTTCTTGGTCTCTAATTAAAATAGCACTATACTGTTGAGAATTAAAACTTGTTGGAGAATTATTAATAACTTCAATTAATTCTTGTATTTCTTCTTCAGTAAATTTTTTATCAGTAAAATCTCTTACTGATGTTCTTTTTGTAAAAATTGTTTTTGCATTCATATTAATATTTAATTCCTTTCATCATCTTTTTTATATCTTATTTTATTATTATAATCATTAGCCTAGTATGTCAATAATTCGATCGAAAAATATTGCATCTTTTTCTTTTGTTTTTTCATAAATATCAACTTCTTTTTTATAAGCAATTATTTCTAATTCAATTTCTTCATATTTTTCTCTACTATCTCTTGCTTTATTTCTTCATCCAAAGAAACTCATAATTGAAACTAAAAAAGAAATAATTGCAAATAAGATTGAAATGGCAACAAATATTCATTTAATTTTGTCGTCATCAGTAGGGTTTAAACGGATTGTAAAAAGATTTAATACAACAAGGCCCGCAATAAATAAATAAATTAAAACATTTAAAATAATAAATATTGCATTACTTCTTTTTTTCTTTTGTTTTAGAATATTAAAATAACTTAGTGCCTTTTCCATTGGTCAACTCCTTTGCTTGTTTATTACCAATAATTGAATGAATTTCAATCAATAATCAATAATTAGAATTTTTTGTTTTATACTTTTCAAATAATTTTTCATCAAATCTTATTTTTTCTCTTTTTAAAGATTTTATAATAAATTTATTATTACTTATTTTTACTCTAATACTAAAAAATGTAAGAAACCCACCAATAAGACCTAAAAAAGCTGAAATACCACTAATAACAAAAAAATATCAAGTTGGATATGATGGTCAAACCATTTTAGAAACAGCAATTGGAGTCAATACAGCTCCCCCCAAAACTAGAAAAAAAGATAAGAAAGCAATAACATAATTTAATATTTTTAATTTGTTATTTAAAATTTCTAGTCTTTTTTTTTCGGATTCTAAAGTTTCTAAAGGATCTTTATATTTAAGTAGTCTCATTTTCAACCTCTTTCTTTATATTTTTTATTTTTTTAGAAACAAAGTTTTGTTTTATTATTTTAGTTCTTTTTTTTAACAAAATAATAGCAATATGTTTTTTTATATCTTTGTAAACATCTTGTTTATTTTTGAAGTTAATTATTTCTATAGTAATTTTATCTTCACCTTTTTTATATTCTGCTGTTCTTCTTTTGATTCTAAATAAAAATATTAACAACTGTAATACAAAAATAATAACAATGAATAGAACATCAAATAAAACCATTATAATTTTGAAATTATCAACGTTTGTATGGACGTTTTTATAGTTAATGATTTCTATAATTCCTCAAACTGCCAACGCCACAGAAATAAAGTTAATAATTAATAATATTATTGAAAAAGTATAATATTTTTTTAAATGAATTTTTCTTTCATTTTTTATTTGTTCTTTTCTTTTTTCAACTCATTTTAAAACTGAACCGTTGTTTGTTTTTATTTCTTTTGTTTGCATAATAATAATTATAAAAAAGAAAACAAAATATGTTTTTTTATTTGTTTTTAAAAGTCAAATTCTTTTTTTTCTAATTTATAAAACTCACCTTTTTTAGCAATTAATTCTTTATAAGAACCCTTTTCAATACTTAGACCATTTTTTCCTAATAAGATAATAACATCACTATCAATAATGGTGCTGATACGATGAGCAACAGTGACAACTGTAGAATTTTTAAATTTTTTGTCAAAGTTCATTTGAATAATTTTTTCTGTTTTATTATCTAAAGCACTAGTTGCTTCATCCAATAAAATAATTTTATTATTTTTTATAAGATTTCTTGCAATAGAAATTCTTTGTTTTTGTCCTCCAGATAATTGTGAACCACTAGGTCCAACAAACTCATCTCAACCATTATCTTTTCTTTTAATTAAATCATCAATAAGTGCATCTTTAGAAACTTGATCCAACATTTCTTGAGTAACGTTTTGCTTATTGTAAATAATATTTTCTTTTATTGAAGAACTAAAAATAATTCCACTTTGTTGAATATAAGAAATACTTTTTCTAACTTGAGAAATATTCACTTTAGAAATATTTTGTCCATCAATTAATATTTCTCCTTTTTGAATAGGATATAAACCCAAAATTAATTTAAGAATTGTGCTTTTACCGATGCCACTCTTTCCAACAAAAGCAATTTTTTGATTAGGTTTAATAACTAAAGAAAAATCATTTAGAACTTGAATGCTTTTGCTTTCATATTTATATTTAAAAAAAACATTTTTGAATTCTATTTTTCCTTTAGACATTTGAAATTCTTTGTCTAAAAAAACCTCTTCTTTTTCTTTCATTAATTTATTAAATCTTTTTATAGACGCTATAGAATCTGTTAATTGAAAAAATAAACTACTAATTCTAGTTATAGGCATAATAAGCATTGATCCAATAGATACAAAAGCACTGAACGTTGGAACATCAAGTTTTTTGTAGTAAAGTTCCACACCTGCAATTATAGTTATTCCAACACTAACTGCTAATGCAATTAATAGCGAAATAGAAGAATAAATAGAGACAAACGTAATTGTTCTAGATTTGGCTTTTTGTTGTCGATTAGAAACTTCTATAAATTTCTTACTTTCAAATGAATAAGAATCATTAACTTTAATTTCACTAATTGCAGTCAATTGACTATTTGTTAATTTACCAAGTTCTGCATATTCTTTTTTTGCAATACTCCAGGATTTAACCATTTTTTTTCCAACTAAAAGAGTTAAAATAATTCCTAAAATATAAACTCCTAAAATTCCAACTCCAATATGTCAAGAATTATCAAAAGCATAAAAAAGACCAAAAGTAATACCAATTATAATTAATAAATTTTCAGTAATAAAATTAAAAGTTAATGCGAAAATACTTCTAGGATCTTGAATAACACGAGAATAAAACTCTCCATTATTGTGTTTGTCATAATAAGATATTGGAAGCTTATAAGCTTTATCAATAACCATTTTTCTTGCTATAACTTCTATAATAATACCCATTTTTCTACCTATTAATCCAGTTGCTAATTTAAGAATAACTCTTGAAATAACCAAAGATGCTAAAACAGAAACTAAAACTATTAAATCTTGAGTATCAAAATTATTATTTTTATTAATGGCAACTTCTGTTAGGTCTTTAACAATAAAAGGAGTTGCTACCATTCCAACTCCCAACATAATTGAAAGCATAATTAAAAATGAAACCATTCAAGGAGTTAATGAATAAAAAAACATCAAAGTTTTTATTCATTTATTAAACTTAGGTTTCTTTTTTATTGTTTTTTTATAAGATTTATTGTTAATCATGGTTAATAAATTATATTCTTATTTTACTTTTCTTATTTTTACTTTTATTA
>JAIFTM010000060.1 GCA_019661745.1 Mollicutes bacterium PWAP
TATTTTTTTTATTTAAAAAAATAAATTAAAAAATCAAGCTTATTTTTTGCTTGATTTTTTAATTTTTATTTCATTTTCATGTCTAATAAATATATTTCTTTTTTTAGAGTCTTTTTTATTAATTATAAAAAGAAAAATAAGCGATATTGGAAAAACACATAAAAACATTGAAATTGTTAAAAACTTTCTTTTTTGAGAAATGCGCCTTGCGTTAAGTATTATCATTTCTTTAATTCTTTTTTCAGAAAATTTTTCATAATAATTTAATTCTTCTAAATTATTTTTATTAGTTAAATACTCAATATCATAAACTGAATGTGTATATCTTTTTCTTGGCCAAACGGCATATACAGAAATACAAATAGAAGAAATATTTAAAAAAATAAATAATGAAACAATTGAAACTATAATTAATTGTGTATCGCCGCTTGTATGATAAAGAACGGCAATTAGAGAAGAAACTAAAGCACTAATTAATAAAGCAGAGACGGTTCCGATATTTCTAAACTTAGCATCGCTTCTTCCTAATTCACTAATAGTTTCATTATGTATTTTATCAAGTTTACTTATTTTATCATTTAGCACTATTTATTATCCTTTACTGAAATTCCATACTCTTCTAAAACATTTTCACTTGCAAAAGCGGGTGCTTCTTCCATTAAAGATTTTCCTTTAGCATTTTTAGGGAAAGCAATTGTTTCTCTAATACTTTCGGAATTTGATAAAATCATAATTATTCTATCTAACCCAAAAGCAATTCCCGCATGAGGAGGGACACCATATTGAAATGCTTTAATAAAAAAACCAAATTGATTTTTAATATCTTCGGAATTCATTCCAATAGCTTTAAACATTCTTTTTTGAACCTCCATATCAAAGATTCTAACTGAACCTCCACCAATTTCAAAACCATTTAAAACAAGATCATATGCTTTAGCTTTAGCTTTTTCTTTATTAACATCAAAATCATCTATGAACTCATCACTAGGACTAGTGAAAGGATGATGTGCAGCTGAAAAGTTTTTTTTATCTTTATCATATTCGAATAAAGGTCAATTAACAATTCAAACAAAATTTAATTTTTGATTATCTTTAACTAAATTAAATCAATCTCTTAATTCTATCCTAATAGCTCCTAAAGATTTTTGGACAACTAATTGCGGTCCAGTAATTAAAAAGATTGTTCCTTCTAAAAGATTATGATCTTTTTTAATTTTATTTATTTCTTCATTTAAAAATTTTATTGCAGGTCCTTTATTTTGATTATTATCATTATTATGATAAGCTCATAAAAGTCCTCCAGCACCATTTTTTTTAGCTGTTTCTTCAAGTTTTTTTGTTTGTTTGATAATTTTTTATCAATAAAAATATATTTAACACTTTCTGACATTTTAGCAATTTTGAAAAAACTTTTTTTGAAATAATTTGTAACATCTTTTATCTCATTTTCAAAACGTAAATCAGGTTTATCAGAGCCAAATCTTTCCATAGCATCTAAATAATCCATTTTTAAAAATGGTGTTTTTATTTCTCTTTTTATATCTTTACCTAACTTTAAAAACATTTTTTCAATTAGTTTTTGTATCATTTCGGGTGTATGAAAAGACATTTCCATATCAAGTTGTGTAAATTCAGGTTGCCTATCTTTACGCATATCTTCATCTCTAAAAACTTTTACAAATTGAAAGTATTTTTCAATTCCTCCAATCATTAAAAGTTGTTTATATATTTGAGGAGATTGTGGAAGAGAAAAAAACTTACCTTTATTCCTTGTAGGGACAATAAAATCACGCGCACCTTCTGGGGTAATTTTACTTAAAGAAGGTGTTTCAACATCTAAAAATCTTTTTTTTGAAAGAAAATTTATAAAACTATTTTTAACTTTAGACTTTAATAATAAATTTTCATACATTTTTTTTCTTCTTAAATCTAAGTATCTATATTCTAATCTAAGATTTTCATTAATATCAATTTTTTTATTAATTTCAAAAGGAATTTGTTTAGCAATAGAAATAATTTCTAAATCAGAAACAAAAACTTCAACTTCTCCGGTAGAAATATCTTTATTAAATTCAATTCTTTTTACAACTTCTCCTGAAATTTTAATTACACTTTCTTTAGTAATATTAGATGTGTCTTGATTAACAATTAATTGTGTAATACCTTCTCTATCTCTTAAATCAATAAATGTTTTCCCTTTGAATTTTCTTTTGTTATTAACAAATCCTTTTAATATCACAATTTCACCAACATTTTTTAATCTTAATTCATTGTTATTCATAATTCACATCCATTCCTGAAAATTTTTCAATAATTTGTTTTGAATTCATTTCTTTTTTTTCTTTACCAATTCTTACTTGAAATTTATCATTTAATAAATCTTTATCACCAACCACAATTGTAGCATTGGAATTAAATTTGTCGCTTTTTTTAAAAGCTTTTTCTAATTTTGTGCTTTTTGTATTTCATTCAACAATAAGTCCACTTTTTCTTAAATCAAAAATTAATTTTAAAATTAATTTTTCGCTTTTTTTAGTAATGTTAGCAATAAAAATATCAATAGGTTTTTTTATTACAATATCTTCTTCAACTTCATTAACAAGTCTTTCAACACCAACAGCAAAACCTATTCCGCTTTTTTGAGGACCACCAAAAACGGAAAGAAGATTTTGGTATCTTCCTCCACCAATAATTGTGCTTTGACTACCTACACCTTCGGAAGTAGAAACAAATTCAAAAGCAATATCAGTATAATAATCTAAACCTCTAACTAACGAATGGTTAATAATAACATTAATATTATTTTCTTTTAAAGAATCTTCTACATCTTTTAAATAAGCGGATTGTTCTTCACTATAAAAATCATTTATTCTAGGCGCATTTATAACAAATTCTTTAAGTCCGTCAATTTTATCATCTAAAATTCTTAAAGGATTTTTTTCTAATCTTTCAATAGATATTTTTGTAAGTTGATTCTTATATTTTTTTAAATATTCTTTCAAAACTTTCGAATATTCATTTCTAGTTTTTTTATCTGCTAAGTTATTGATAACTAAATCATATTTAATATTTAATTCATCTAAAATATTGGCAGCTAATAAAATTACTTCCAAATCATTAGAAAGAGTTTTTTCGGAGATATATTCAATGCCAAATTGAGTAAATTGTCTTTGTCTGCCTCTTTGAGGCCGCTCATATCTAAACATAGGGCCATAATAGAAAGCTTTATAATTGCCACCATTTTCCTGAACTAATTTATTTTCTGCAAAAGCTCTTAAAGTTCCTGCAGTGCCTTCTGGGCGAAGAATCATTTCTCTATTACCCTTATCAATAAAAGAATATACTTCTTTATTTACAATGTCGCTTTTTTCTCCGATTGTCCTTATAAAAACTTCTTTTTTCTCAAAAATAGGTGTTTCAATTCTATAAAACCCAAATCTAATTGCGTTTGAAACAAGTATTTCTTCAACATATTGTCTGAAATACATTCTATTTTCAAATATATCTTTTGTTCCTTTTGGTTTTTGCATATTTTTTCCTTTCAAAATAAAAAAGAACCAATAGAAAGGACTAACGTGCCACCTTTCTAAGGTTCTCAAAAATTTATTGCTTAGCAGTTGTCACAATTCTGCTTCATAGCATATTAATATATTAATATTATAGATTATTTTAGTTGATCTCAAATATTTGAATTACTTCTATACAATTCCGTAATAATTGCGGCAATCATTGATAAAGAAACCGATGTAAGAGAATTAGCTTGAAAAATTTCTGCGTTTTCAAAACCACCTCTATCAGAAATGGAATATGTACCATCTAATGAAAAAACATTTGGATCTTCCAATAATAATAATGGCAAAATATTGTTATGGATAATTCCTGAAAATGAAGAAACCATTTTAGGAGAAACTTTTAAGAAATTATCATAAATTTTCTTAATTAATAAATTATTTGGAGAATCAAAATTTGGATCAAATTTTTTAAAAATATCAATAGTGTTCTTCCACTTTGTTTTATTAGGATCTTTGGAAGTAAAGCCTAAAATATCAGATCAATTTTTGATAGATTGGAATCCTGAAGCTAAACCAGGTAAAAAACCATTAGCACTTGAAAGAAGAGATACTTTATTTTTTATATAAGGAACATCTAATATAGTTGCAAAATAAACAATTGCATTAGCAAATTTTTTATAATTTTCTTTCAAAACATTTTCATCATTTAATTCATTAACATCAATATAAAAATTATTTTGATCATTTTTTTGAAATTCATCATTATATATTTTAAAGTAATCATAACCCTTCAAATGGAATTTAGTATCTTGAATATCTAAAGGATTGTCAATTTTTGAAATAATATTATTGGATTTAACTAATTTTGTATTTTCTCCAACTTGAATAGTCTCCAAAATAATATTTTTTATTCCATTTACAAAATCTTCATTATATTTATAAATTGTATAAGCAGAATAATTTTTATTTCAAGTATTGCTTCAAATATCTGGATATATATAAGAATTATCACCTTTTTTTGAAGGCATAATATTAGGCATAAATTCTTCTAATAATTTAAATTGATCATCGGATAAACTAGTTCAATCGGAAGTAATGGGTGAATTTTTACCATTTTTACCATAAATAAATGTTCTTTTTTCAATTCCTTTTGGATCTGCTTTATTTGGAGAAATAAAACGATTAATATAATCATTTTCAAAATTAGTATTAGCGTTTTTTAATCTATCAAGAGATTCTATAAGTTCTTTGTTTTTTCCAATTTTCTCATCAATACTTCAACCATTGAAAGTATTAACTCCATTTACTTTAATAAATTTCATAATATCTTTTACATGAGCGGCATTATTTGAAGGACCATTGGCATGAATTCAATAAGCGCCAATTGGATCAAGAATGAAACCAGCATTTGATTCTCCCGACTTACCTTTAGTTGCAGCAATTTCTCATTTAATTTGTAATTTTCAATTAGGGTGATCTTTATGAGAAATACCTTTAGCAATTGAACTAAATTTAAAATCATCTTTAATAACTACAGAACCATCAGATTTAATAAATTGTATTTTTTTATCATAACCAAATGCGTGTTGTGAAGAAAGAGAATGTGAGTTTAAAGGATGATTATTAAAAGCCGTGGTAATAGAAACGTTTTTTTCTCCATTGTCATAATAAAAAGCGTCTTCTAAAGAACCGGTTGATCAATTAGGGTTGGCGTCTGGTCTTAAAATTAATTTCATTTTATCTGAAGCATTTGATTTTTCATCTAAAACTAATTTAAATTTTTGGAAGTAATCGTTTGCAGAAGTTTTATTATGTTTTAAAAGATATTGTTCTTTTAAAGCAATACCACCTTTTCCAACTGTATATGCAGGAACTTGATTTCCATTTTGATTTGTTACAGTAAAATAGCACGTGTAATTTTCTTCTAAATTATTAATATTTTTAAATGATAATAATTGTGGATTGTAAGTGACATTATCATAGTAAAACCCAAGTCCAAATTTATTATTTTTAAGTCCAACTTCTACTTCGGCTTTATTCATAATGTTAGGATCATTATGATAAGTCATATATCAAAGGGGGGTATATTTAGTATTTAATTCCTTAAGAAAGTTTTCTTTTGAATCTCCTAAAAGTTTTCAAAGTTTTGATGAAGTATTTTTATATTCATCAAAATGATCAAATTTTTTATAGTTTAAATCAATAAATTTTTGAATTTCTTCTATAGAATTAGATGGTTGTTTCATTCAAGCTAAACTAGCCATAGCATCTTTATTAATTTTTTTACCTTCAGAAAAAAATCCGCCTACTTTTTCAATACCAGGCTTTATGATAATATAACCATTGCTAATTTTGTAATCTAATGATAGTAAAAGTTTTGAATTATTGTTTTTATCATTATTATATTCATAAACTAATTCTTCTGTTTTTTTGTAGTAATTATTGGACTTTACAAAAGTTCTAAAAGAATTTAATTTTGACTTATCAGAAAAGTAATTTGCAATTGTAGATATTAAAGCAGAATCGTTTAAAGGAATTTCAAATTTATATTTAATTTCTCCGGGAATATAATTTCAAGAATTAGAATGACCTTGAACATCCGAAGATTTATTATTTATATAATCAGAAATTCTAGAATTTTTATCATCAATAAAAGCTAATTGAGTAATAAGTCTAGCTGCTTCTCCACCATCTTTTATTTCTAAGTTTTTTATATATTCTTCATAATCAATAAAATTATTACCACAACTAATAACCGAAACAAGAGGTGTACTTATCAATAAAGTTGACATTAAAATATTTGTTTTCTTAAATTTTTTCTTCATATACTATTTATTATACTTATTACTAAACTAAAAAACAAACAATTTGTATTAATTTGTAACAAAAAAAAGGAAATTATTCCTCTATTATTTCTACAATTTGAGAAACATAAATATCTTTTTTATTCTTAGGATTATCAAATTGATCAATGCTTTTTTTGTATTTCTTTTTTATTTCTTTAATACGAATAATTTTATCTCTCAACTTAGGAACTTTATTCTTAAATACAAATATTGAAATAATACTAGAAATTAAAGATCCAATTCCAGAAAGAACTATAAGAACAACAAATAATCATTTAATATCATTTTCAGGATTCTTTTTAATTGCAAAAAGATTTAAAACAACTAATGTAGCAGTAATTAAAAATAATAAAATATTTATTGAAACAATTATTAATATTTGAGTCATTCTTTTTTTTCTTAATTTAATAAATTGTTTTTCAACAAAAACTTGGGTTTCAGTGTGTTTTGGACTATTTTTATCAATTCTATTTTTATTAATCAATTTTTATCTCCTTAGATTTAAGTTCTAATTGACTATCTTTATTTCCTAATTTTGCAGAAATTGAAAGATAAATCATATAATCTTTATTTTCTTTAGTATAAAAGCTTGTTTCATTAGAATATTTTATTATTTCTCCGGCTATAAATTTTTGATTAACTTTGTTTTTTTTGTATGAATCTCTAACTACAAAATGTGTTAAAACTGAAGTTATTAATCCGCTCAAAGCACTAAAAGAAGCAGTTGAATATAAAAATCAATCTGGGACTGTTGTAATAATTAATTTTGAAAATACTATTGTTGTTAAAAATAATGAAGAAAATACTAAAAGTAATGAAATTATTGATAAAAAAATATAAAGGCATTTGTAAATTTTTCACTTTCTTTTTGTTTCATAAAATTTTTTTTCAACATAAACAACTGGATCAAAAATTAAGTTTTTTTTATCAATTTTTTGATCTATAAATCTATTCATAATTATCTCCAGTAAGAATTTTTATTATAGTATTTTTAATACTAGGTTTATTTTTTTTAGAATCAACATCTTTAATAATTTTTTTTATTTTTTGAATTATTAATTTATCACATGAATCATCACTTAAATTTTTAAATTCTTTAGAATTTGAACTTCATTCCATAACAATTTTTTCTATTTTATGTTGTGCAATTTTAAAAAATTCTATTCTACTAATGCCTTGGAAAATACCTAAAAATACAGTTAATAAAAATGTAATTATTGATAAAGATGCAACAACCACAGCAATAATCATATTAGTTTGATATTCGCTTTTAGAATGGCCATTAGAACTAGCTCAAGAAGTGGCACCAACTCAATTAGATGAATTATCTAATTTAACTTTAATTTTAAATATAGCATAACTTGCAACAATTAAAATAGATAAGTTAATTAAAGCTAATAAAAAACTTAAAATAAATCAAAAAAATTTATTAATTTTAATTTGTTTTTTATAATCATCCAATATTTTGGAAGTATATTTATTTATTTCAACATGTTCTTCTTTAAAAGAGCCGTTTATTTTTCTAGACATTTTTTCTCCATTTATAAATTTTTATTTTAATTAAAAATTATTTAATACTCACTTGTATGCTTCTTTTATGGAAGTTCCATTTTCTTTATCAACATCATTCATAACACCTCAATTACCGAAAAGTTCATCACTAACAACTAATAAAGAAGAAGCTTTTTTTCCATAAATAATTGCTGCTTTTTTAATTGCGTAAGACTCCATTGAAACAACATTAACTTCACTCATGGGTTTTTCAAATCCACTATTTCCTTCATAAATATGATTAGAACAATAGTTTTTAACTAAAGGAAACCCTGAATTTAAAGGATCAACTTTAATAGTGTTTCTATTATTATCATATCTTCTAATAGAAGTTTCTTCTAATTCTAAAATATTACCAATTGTATAATTTTTATCATATGAACCACATGAACCAATTCTAATAATTTGATCAACATCAAAATTTCTAAATAGTTCATGAGAATATATAGAAGCTGAAGGCATACCCATTCCATGTGTGCCAATAGTTATTTTTGTTCCTTTTTCATTAAAACCAGTATAGTATTTAGCGCTTCTAATATCAGATACTAATTTTACATTTATTAATGAAGAAGCTTGGAACTCAACTCTTTTTGGATCTCCACTTAAAATTACAATTTTAGCAATATCAGCTTTTTCTTCTATATGAAACATATTATTATTATATATATGAAATAAAAAACAATTTTTTAAATTGTTTAATGGTTTATTAATTATCAAAGTTTCCAAATTTTTTATTAAATTTATCAACTCTACCATCAGCTTTAGCTTGAGAAAAGTTACCTGTATAAAATGGGTGACTTTCACTTGAAGTATCAACAATGAATAGAGGGTAATTTTTACCTTCAAATTCAATAGTTTCATCAGATGAAACAGTTGATTTGAAAATAAAGATTTTTTTTGAAGTAACATCTTTAAAAGCCACTTCTCTCATTTCTGGGTGAATATCTTTTTTCATAAAATTTATTTTCCTTTCACATGAGGACAAGGTCTCTCATATTTAATTATACTTTTGTATTATATAAGAAATTAATTTATTATAATGAATTAAATATTTAAATTATTCATTTTCAAAATTATAAATTTATTAAAAATAAAAATTTAATTCATATTATTAAAAATTTTTTTTAATTTGGCAATTCCTTTTTGTACGGCATCATAAGAAGCTTGCCTTGAAGTTGCCATAATATCAGCTATTTCTCTATAAGAAATATCTTCAATTAAATGTAAGTGTATCGCTTGCTTTTGAGTTTGCGTTAAAAAATTATGATAATTTTCAAAAAGAATGATAATTTTTTCTCTTTCTTCTAAATTATCCATTTAATCCTTTTGTAAATCCATAAATAAATATTTCTAAATCAAACTCTTGTAAATCTTCAATAGTTTCTCCTAAACCAATTAATTTAACATCTAAATCAAGTTTATCTTTAATATTAAATACAATACCACCTTTACTAGTTCCATCCATTTTTGTAAGAACAATTCCAGTAATTGGAGTTACTTCTTTAAATTTTTCAGCTTGTGAAACGCCATTTTGTCCTGTTGTAGAATCTAAAACTAAAAATACTTCATGAGGGCCATCAGGAACTTCTCTTTTAATTATTTTAGACATTTTAGCTAGTTCATTCATTAAATTAACTTTATTTTGTAGTCTACCCGCTGTATCAATTATTAATAAATCATATTTTTCATTTTTAGCTTTTTTAACAGCATCAAAAACAACAGAAGAAGGATCGGCTCCTTCGATAGATGGCTTAACTATATCTACACCAACTCTTTCAGATCAAACTTCTAATTGTTCAACAGCTCCAGCACGAAAAGTATCTCCTGCAGCAATAAGAACTTTTTTTCCTTCTTTTTTATAATTATTAGAAATTTTAGCAATTGAAGTTGTTTTACCTGCCCCATTAACACCAACCATCATAAATATGTTTAATCTATTTTCTTTATAATTAATTGTAGTATCAACAATATTTCTATTTGCATAAAGATTAAAAAGCATTTCAGAAATAATTTCACCAATAAGTTTTGGGTCAGTAACATTTTCTTTTTTAACTTCAACCTTAATAGAATCAACAATATCTTCAACTAAATTCATTGAAATATCACTCATAATTAAAACGTCTTCTAAATCTTCAAAGAAATCATCATCTATAGTATTATGACGAGATTGTATAACTTTAATTCTTTCAGAAAAACTAGAACCGCTTTTATCTAATCCTGCAACATATTTATTAATTTTATTTTCTTTAATTCTGCGTTTTGTTTTTTCTTTAGAAATCTTTTTATCTGTTTTTATTGTTATTTTATCTGTTTTTTTTGTAATTGTTTTTTTTAATTTTTTAGAAAAAACTTTATTTTCTTTTTCAGCTTTAGCTTCAGATTTAAGTTTGTCTTTTTTTTCAATATTAATATTGAATATTTTGTCTTTTAATTTATTTCAAAATCCCATATTAATTTAATTATAAAGATAAAAAAATAGTAATGCAAGATTACTTTTTAGAAAAGGATCATTTATCTTTGGGATTATCATCAACATAAGCTCTATAATATGCTGCATTAACAGTTATTCCAATGTATATAAAGTAAGAATTTAAAAGTGAGAACATACCAATAAACATAACGACCCCAAATGTAGCATACTGACCATAATTAAAGAAGTTGGAAGTAAAGCCTAAAATAATAATTAATATTGTGGCCGGAAATGTGACAATCATAGCTCCTTGAAAAATATATTTAAATTGAATTTTAAATCTTGGACTAAATTTAAATAATAGTAAATTAATTATAAAAATTCAAAATAAAGAAATAAAAGAAAATGTCAACATTTCTAAAGAAGTTGTTGTAGTATTGGAGAATTTAGCTAATTCAATTCATTTATCAAATCCAGCAATAATACCTACAAAAATGAATAAAGATAAAGCAAAAGCAATGACCATAAACATTCCGCGAATTTTATTAATCCAATAACCCCCAACATATTTATGTTTAAAAATATAACTTTGAGTAAATACTAATTTACTCATACCGCCCGAAGATATTCAAGTAGATGATAGGAGTATTAATATTAATCCAACTATACCACCAATATTTGCTTTTATTCCAGAATTAGTAACTGAAGAAAGTTGTTTTATTAAGTCATTAAATCCGGGTATAACACGTCCTAAACTGTGGGCGACAAATCCAGGATCATTAATAGAACCATTTTTATTTAGAGATGCTCCAAAAAATTCAGCAATTTGAGGGATCTCAAACATAAGGAGTAAAAAGGAAAGAATAGGCATAAAAGCCATTACAAAATAAAAAGAAATACTTGAAGGTATATATATTAAAGAAGCAGAAATAATACTTTCATATACTTCGTCAATAAGTTTATAGCCTCTACCTTTATCTTTTCATTTTTTAGGCTTGGTCACCAATCTTAATGCCATATAAATAATAAATTTTAATAACTTTTCCATAAATGAAACTTTTTTACCACTAGAAAATATTGTTTTAGAAAGTCAATGTTTTCCTTCTATTTGAGAAACATAATTAGGATCATTAATTAAAGATATTGTTGAGTTTTTTTCTTTAATTTCTTCTTTTTTATCTAAATATTTTTTTTTGCTCATGCTTACATTATAAAATAGAATAAAAAAAAGACAATTTTTATAAATTTAAAGTCTTATTTATTATTTTATTTATTATTTCAGGATTTCCATTTCCTTTTGAAATTTTCATAACTTGACCAGAAATAAATTTACTTAATCTTTCTGGTCTTTCTTTATTTTTAGAAATAAATTCAGAATTATTTTCAATAGTTTCATTAATTCATTCTTTAATTAATTTTTCATCATTAATTATTTTCAAATTGTTTTCATTAATAATTTCATTAGTTGTTTTTTTGCCATTAAATAATATGGGAACAATTTGTTTTATATGCTTACCACTAATTATTTTATGTTTTTGTTTGTCTAAAATAGTAATTATTTCTTTTGAATCAAAAGGAATATCTTTAAAAGAAATATTTTTTTTGTTAGTAAAAGCAACAATTTCTGAAAAGAATATAGATTGTTTCTTTTTAGAATCTGAAAAATCTATATCATCAAAAAATTTAAGTTTTTCTTTATCATTAATTAATTGATTTATATTTTCAATTGAAACACCTTGATCAATCAATCTTTTTTTTGTTTCTCATGGAAGCTCAGGTAAAACTAGTTTTTCAATAAAATTATTTCCTAAATTAATAGGAGGTATATTTGTTTCAGGAAAATATTTATAATCAATCGCATCACTTTTTTTTCTCATCACAACATTTTTATTATTGGAATCATCATAACGTTTAGTTACTTGATCAACATTCAAACCCATGTTATATTTATTAATTTGATCAGAAACTTCCATTTCAACCGCTTTAACAACATTACTTGTGGAATTCATATTTTTAATTTCAACTTTATTTAATAAATTTTTGAAACCGAAAGGTCTTACTGATATATTAATATCTGCTCTAAGAGAGCCCTCTTCCATTTTGGCATCAGAAATATTAAGTCTTTTCACTAAAGATTGAATAGTTTCAATGTAGGCTTTTGCTTCTTCGCCACTTCTAATAACAGGTTCAGTAACAATTTCAACTAAAGGGACCCCGCTACGATTGTAGTTCAACTTTGTAATGTTATTTTCATGAATACTTTTGGCAGTGTCTTCCTCCATATGAATTCTTTCAATTGAAATTTCTTTTTTTTCTCCAGAAATTTCAATAGGAATAGAACCATTTTTACCTATTGGATGAAATTGTTGCGTAATTTGAAATCCTTTAACAAGATCTGGATAAAAATAATTTTTTCTATCATACCTTACTAAAGTATCAATTTGCATTTTTAAAGCCTTTGCTAGTAAAGCACTTTTTGTAATAACTTCCATATTAGGTAAAGGCAATGAACCCGGATAACCTAAATCATTTATAAAAATATTAGTATTTTCTTCAGAATCATAATAATTTTTTGAAGGAGAAAAAGCTTTTGTTTTAGAATTTAATTCAATATGAATCTCAACCCCAATTATTGTTTCATAATTATTCATTTTTCTCTCCTAAATCTTCAAAGTATTTAGCAATTGATAATAATTTTTTATCATCATAAATTTTTGAATCAATTGATAATCCAAAAGGCATTTCTTTTTCTTTAGAAAAGGGAATTGAAATTGAAGGATTACCAACCAAATTAGAGTAAGATAATATTGAGTTTAGTATATTATCTTCTTCTATTTCATCCAACTTGGGAGCAATTGTAGATGATAAATAAATCATTACATCAAATTGTTCTAAAATTTCATTAAATGTATTTTTTATAATTCTTCTTATTTTAGACGCCTTCAAAAACATATCATTTATATTTTCATTATTTAAGAAAAAATTACCTAAAGCAAATCTTCTTTTGACCATTTTTCCAAGTTTATCATTTCTTGTATTTTTTATAATATCAACATAATCATTGCCTTCAGAACGATTTCCAAAATGTATACCAGTAAGATTTGAATTAGTAGATGATGCTTCGGCGAAAGAAATAATTCAATATACAGGTAAAATTAATTCAAGAATATCTTTATTTAATGAAATTTTAGAAACTTCAACTCCATCATTAGTAAGTTTGTTTATTAAATTTTCAAAGTCATCATTTTGCTTTTTAGAATAATCTTTATGAATATCTAAAACAGCTACTTTTTTAGGTTTTATTGTTTCATTTAAGGGTTTTATAACTTCTTTTGTAGTTAAATCATATTTACTTTTACCAAATAAAATTTTTGATATTTCTATTGAATCAGAAACATTATTAGTAAAATAACCAACTGTATCTAAAGATTGTGAATAAGAGAACATTCCAAATCTACTTATAGAACCATAACTTGGTTTAAACCCAACCTTACCAACAAAAGAAGCGGGACGACGAACTGAATCGCCCGTATCACTACCAATAGAGGCAAAGATATTATTATCAATTGATGCCGCAGAACCGCTACTACTTCCTCCAACTATTCTATCTTTATTTAAAGGATTATAAACATGTCCAAATGCACTTAAACTACCAGTTCCACCCATTCCTAATTCATCAAGATTAGTTTTTGCTAAAATGGCAATATTATTTTCTTTTATTTTTTTAACAACATCCGCATCATAACCAGGTTGAAAATTTTTTAATAACATACTTCCTGAAGTTGTTGGGGCATCTTTTGTTGCAAAATTGTCTTTAATAGTAACAGCTTTTTCTGTTTCTTCAACAAAATCATAAACATGTAAAAAAGCATTTAAATTATTTTTTTTGTATTTTTTAATTATTTCTTTATTAGTCATTAGACACTACCTTTGTTATTGTAATGAAATTATTTTTTTTTGAAGGTGCATTTTTTAAAATAATTTCTCTATCAATATTTTCAATTTCATTTCCATTTCTAATATTTTCAATAGGAGTTTCATCCACAAAAAACATGGGTTCAACATTTTTGGTATTTATTTTTTTTACCCTATCAAAGTGTTTTAGTATTATTTCTATTTCCATTTCTAGTTCTTCTATCGTTTCGGGATCTAAAGAAATCATTATTTTTTTTGCATCATTAATTATTTTTAAAACTACTTCTTTTTTCATTACTTACCTACCATTTCTTTTAAAGTTAATTCATCAAGTATATCAATACCTAATTTTTCAGCTTTTATTTTTTTTGTTCCAGGGTTTTCTCCCGCTAGAATAAAAGTTGTATTTTTAGAAACTGAACTAGAAACATTTCCTCCATTAGATTCAATAAAATCTTTATAAAAAGTTCTACTTTTATTTAAAGTTCCAGTTATAACAAAAATTTTTCCTTCTAAAATATTAGAAAAAATAACCGAATTATCTTTCATATTAATTCCTATTTCAATAAATCTATCAATCATTTTATTATTTTCGTCATTTTTAAAATATTCAATAATACTTTTAGAAACCGAATCTCCAAAATCTCTAATAGAAATAAGTTCTTCATATTTTAAGTTTCTAATTGTTTCTAAATTTACAAATCTTTTGGATAATATTTTAGAAGTTTTTAATCCTAAATGTCTTATTCCCAATCCAAAAATAAATCTATAAAATTCATTAGATTTAGAATTTTCAATTGAATTTAAAATTTTGTTTACACTTTTATTTTTGAAACCCTTTAGCAAAACAATTTTGTCTTTAAAATTTTTCAATTGATAAATTGAATATAAATCTGTTAAAAATCCTAAACTAATAAATTTTCTAATTTGTTCAATTGAAAGTCCAATTATATTTTTTGCATTACGACCTACAAAGTGTGAAAGTTTTTGAACATTAATTTCTTTACAATTTTCATTTATACAATACTGATCTACTTCATTAGGGAATCTAATTAAAGTTTGAGAACATGAAACACACTCATAATCTTCTATTCATTTAATATTATTTATTTTTTTATGAATTGAAACAACTTTAGGAATGATTTCAGCAGCTTTTTTAATAACAACTTTATCTCCTACGGCAAGATTTAATTCTCTAATATAATCTGCATTATGTAATGTTGCTGCCCTAACTAAAGTGCCTGCAATTCTTGTAGTCTCTAAAACAGCATTATATGTAACGCGGCCTGTTCTGCCAATTGTTTGTATAATATCTTTTAAAATTGTAACCGCAGTTTCTTCGGCAAATTTATATGCTATCATGAATCTAGGAAATTTAACTGTATATCCAATATCTTCTCAAAGATTAATATCATCAACTTTAATAACAGCGCCATCAATTGGATAATTTAAATCTTTTTTAGATTCTTCAAAAAATTTTACTATTGAAAATGCTTCTTCAATATTTAAAACTAGCTTTATTCTTTCATTAACTCTAAATCCTAAATTTTTAATAAAGTCTAAAGAATCTGAATGACTTGAAATATTATGATTTTCAGGATCTACAAGGTGATAGAAAAAAGTTGAAACTTTTCTTTGTTTCATTATTTTAGAATCTAGTTGTCTAATAGTTCCGGCAGTAAGATTTCTACTATTGGCATATTTTTTTTCTGAAATTGAATTTATTCTTTTAAATTCTTCATCATACATAAAAATTTCTCCACGAACTTCTAAATCTTGAAAATATTTAATTCTTTTAGGGACATCTAAAATGCCAATGACATTATTAGTTACATCTTCACCAATAGTTCCATCCCCTCTTGTAACGGCTTTATTTAAAATACCATTTTTATAAATTAATGAAATACTAATACCATCTATTTTTTCTTCAATAGTAAATTTAAAATCTATTGAAATTCCTAGTGTATTATTTATTCTTTTATTAAATTCTAAAAGATCATTCTTATTAAACGCATTATCAAGAGAAAGCACATTAGAACTATGTTTTACTTTTGTGAATTTATTATTAATGCCTCAACCAATTTTTTGAGTGATAGTTTCTTTTAGAACTAATTCTGGATAATCAGATTCCAAGGAAACTAATTCAATATAGTGACCATCATAAACTGCATCAGAA
Source organism: Mollicutes bacterium PWAP (assembly GCA_019661745.1). Classification (GTDB taxonomy): domain Bacteria; phylum Bacillota_I; class Bacilli_A; order Mycoplasmatales; family Metamycoplasmataceae; genus JAIFTM01. The sequence goes on from JAIFTM010000060.1 coordinate 16,411, forward strand.
ACAGAAGGGGAATCATTTTCATAGTATTCAATAGCCCAATTTTTTAATTTTTTATTTAGTTCTTCCATTTTGTTTATGATATTTTTCATTATTATTTAAATTATATTTAAATATAGAAATAACAAATATAAAAAAGAAAGTAATTTTTACTTTCATTTGGGAAAAGAAATGAATTCTTGACCATTTAAATAATTTAGTTCTTTTTCTAAACCATTTAAAGTTAAGTTCATTGCATGTAAAAAAACTCTTGATTCAGGTTTTCCTCCATACTTTCTATCTCCATAAATAGGAAATCCAAGTTTAGATAAACTTACTCTAATTTGATGCTTTCTACCTGTTTTTATTTCAGCAGAAATGTTATTTCCATTAACAGTAAAAATACTGTGAGAAACCTTGCCACCTTTTTTAACAACTACTTGTCTTTGTAAATCTTCATCGTGATCAATTCTAAATTTAGTTTCAATAGATTCTGGAAGATCACTTTTTAAGGTATAAATTTTTTTAAAACTATTATTAGAAACATTTAATTGTGTTAATGATTCATAAGTTTTAGCATAAAGCATTATTCCACTTGTAACCTTATCAAGTCTACCAACATGAGAAGGAATAAAACTATCTTTAGGTTTAAAATTTAAATATGTTAATACTTGATTATCTAAACATGTTTCTGAACCATGAACTTCAACTCATGGTTTTTTTTCTACAATTAAAATATGTTTGTCTTCATAAATGACAGCAAATTCAATAGGGACTTTAACAATTTCTTTTTCTTTGGCAAAATCATAAACACCATAAACATCTATTACATCCCCTATTTTTATAACCAATTGTTTTTCATTAGTTCTTTTTCCATTTACTTTAATATCTTTTTTTCTAAATAGTTTTTCTACTCTACTTTTAGGTAAATTATTCATCATTCTTTGGATGAATTTTAATAGTGTTCTACCACTATCATTTCTTGTAGCTTTAAATGTTTTCATTATTTTCCTCATTTAATATAGTCTTCCAAAATTAATTGAGCAGCAACCATATCTTTTTTCTTTCTAGCTTCTGGAACTTTATGTCCTAATTTTTGTAGGATTTCCATAGCTCTTTTTGTTGACATATTTTCATCGGCAAAAACAATTTTTATATTTGTTAAATTTTTCAAAACTTCAACAACTTCTTCAATATAAAAAGATGTTTCTGTTTTTTTCCCAGAAGGTAAGGTTGGCATACCCACAACAATCAAAATAATTTCATATTTTTTTAAATATCTTAAAATTTCTTGAATTAATTCACCATATTTATATTCTGGATAAAAGTAATTATCAATTCCCTGAACAGTAATATTTAGTTCGTCAGTAACTGCAAATCCACAACTTTTATGGCCAATATCTAATCCTAATTTTCTCATAGTTTTTCTAACGTACCCATTGCAAATGAATTTTGTCCGCCGCCACTTCCACCAAATTCTGAAGTAATTTCATCAAAAATATTTTTAGAATTTTCTTTTTTTGATGCGACAGCAAATATATAAATATTTTCTTTTTTTGCGGCAACTAAAATGACTGAATCAACAAAATGTTCTCTTAAAGAAATGGCAATTTGTTTTACATTAGATGGTTTAGCATCGGTTATAACAATAGAATTATATCCTCTAAAATTAGTCTTTTTATAATTCTCAAAATTAATATTTTTATTTTTAAAATTTTTTTTCATTTTTTTTGAATCAATTTTAACTAAAGAAATAGCATTTAATATAGAATTTAAGGATTTAACATCATAAGAGATTTGATAATTAGAATCAATTTTTTTATTTTTTATAATTACTTGTTCAAGTTCATAAATTTTGTTATTTAAAAACTTTTGATTAAATTCATGAATTTTTTTATTACTACTAATTGCTTCAATTCTAAAAATTTCAGAACCTTTTGATTCTACTTTTAAAATTTTAAAATTTTCAATCATGGAAGTATTAGAAATATGAGTACCTCCACAAAATTCAATAGAAATATCTCCGAAACGAACTAATCTTACTTCTCCTTCATGTAATCCACCCCCTAAAGTTAAGGCGTTCATTTTTATTGCATTTTCGTAATTAGTAATTATGTATTCTCTATTAATTCTTTTTTTTATATAGCTATTAACTATATTCTCAAGTGATTCAATATCTTTAGAATTAGGTTTACGATCCATAGTAAAATCAAATCTTAATTTTTTATTATTATTTTCTGAACCAACTTGTTTTACGATATTTCCAAATAATTGAATTAGAGCTGAATTTAATAAGTGAGTGGAAGAATGATTTCTCATTCTATCTAATCTTTTTTCATCAACAATTTGCTTATAAATATCAGACTTTGGAAGTTTATTAGAAAATAAAATAAAATTATTTCCAAATTTGTCTTTAAATACATTTTCAATTGGGATATCATTAATGAAGCCAGTATCAGACATTTGACCGCCTTTTGCAGCATAAAATGGAGTATCTTTAAATAAGTAATATCATTTTCCATTTTCAAAACCTTCAAAAATAATGGCACTCTCTTCTTTTGTTGAATGATACCCAGTAAAATTAGAAATTTGTTTTTTAATTTCTTGAATTACTTTAATTTGTTGTTCCATGCCTTTGAAAGTTTTTCCTCTAGATGATTTAGAATGTTGGTCTTTAAGTTTTTGAATTTCTTTTTTATCAAACTTTAACCCCTTTTCTTCAACAATTTCTTGAGTTAATTCAATTGGATAACCGTAAGTTTCATATAGTTTGAAAATTATTTTGCTATTGAAAGTATTATTTTTTATTGATTCATCAAGAATTTTTTTACCTTTAGAAATTGTTTTTGAAAATTTAATTTCTTCATTTCTTATAATTTGAGAAACTTTTTCCACGTCAATTTTATACATGGGAAATATTTTTGAAATAACTAAAGTAAGTTTATGAAGAGAAGGAGTTTTGATATTGCCAAGTTGATTAATCAATCTATAGCTTCTTCTAACTAGTCTTCTAATAATATACCCACGAGAATTATTAGATGGTAACGCTCCATCATTAATTGCAACAACACTAGCTCTTATGTGATCGGCAATAATTTTGAAAGATTTGTTTATTTCTTTTTGTTTCAAATCCCCAATAAAATAATTATTAATTTCATATTTTCTACCAGTAATATTTTCAATTTCATAAATTATAGGTAAGAATAAATCTGTATCAAAATTAGTTGGAACATTTTGAAGTATAGAAAGTATTCTTTCTAAACCGGCCCCGGTATCTATATTTTTTTGTGGTAATTCAGTGTAATTTCCGTTCCCATCGTTATTAAATTCTGAAAATACAATATTTCAAATTTCAATATATCTATCATTTTCAATGTCTTTTTCAAGAGCTATAATACCTAAGTTTTCAGGATCATATTTTTTTCCTCTATCAAAAAAAATTTCAGAATTAGGTCCGCATGGTCCTTGACCAATATCTCAAAAATTCATTTCTTTATTACCTCTAATTAAGTTAGAGGATTTTATTCCTAAAGAAATTCATTGTTCATATGTTTCAATGTCTTTTTCATAATAAGTTATATAAATTTCTTCTTTTTGGAAATTTAAAATATCAAATATAAATTCATAAGCCAAAGATATAGCTTTATCTTTAAAATAATCCCCTATGGAAAAACTTCCAAGCATTTCAAATAAAGTATGGTGACGTGAAGTGATTCCAACATTTTCAATATCACTAGTTCTAATTGATTTTTGAGAATTTGTTAATCTCTTTGATGGTGGAACTTCTAAATTACTGAAGTATTTTTTAAGTGTAGCAACTCCTGAATTAATCCATAACAAAGAAGGGTCTTTTAAAGGAATTAAACTTTTAGGCTTAATAAATAAATGGTCTTTAGACTCAAAAAATTTTATTCATTTGTTTCTTAATTCTTTAGAATTTAGTTTTTCCATTTTTCTCCTTTAAAATAAAAATAAAAAAGAAACAATTAGACGGCTAACTTACCACATCTAAAAGCATCTTTTAATTTACTTAACCCTCATCGATAGCACAAATCGAATCATAGGATATTTAATTATTTAATTATTTTCTTAGACCTAATTTTTTAATAGTATCTTGATATAGATCATAATCATTTTTCTTAACGTAAGAAAGTAATTTTTTACGTTTTGAAATCTTAGCAAGGAACCCTCTTCTTGAGTGGTTATCTTTTTTGTTTATTTCGAAATGAGGTTTTAAATCCTCTATTTCTTCTGTTAGTAAAGCAATTTGAACTATTGAAGAACCAGTATTTTTAACATTACCACCAAATTCTTTAATAATTTCTTCTCTTCTTTTTTTTGTAATCATAACTTCTCCTTATTTAATACAAGCAAAGCATTAAAATTTAATTAAAACCTAGAATGTATACTAATATTACTTTTTTATTATATATATTAAAGAATAATTTTAGACATTATTTCTCTTGCCTTATCTATGTCAATGTCTGTTATTTCATCATTTCTTTTACTAATTATTGTTCTAACTGAATCTCAAATAAAAACTTCAACTTCAATATTTGCATTTTGTTTTTTTAGATGAGGTATAACTATTAATGATTTATTTTCAAAACCCTTATACAAAACACCTCAATAACTTAAATTATTAAAAATAACATTAACAGCATAAATGCCTGCATTAAAATTAGGAAGTTTTTTGTTATATTCAAAAAATAATTCATTATCAAGTTTTAATTTTAAACTTCATGGTTGACCCATAAGCGCTTTAACTAACTTAAAATCTCCTGTTGAAATATTTTCTTTAATAAAATCTTCATCAACTTTTTTGAATGATAATTTTTCTTCTTTAATAACTTCAAGAGTAGGATAATTTTTTAAAAATTTTGCAACATCGAAATTATCTTTTGATTTAAGTGAAAAATTTTCAGAAACAATAATGCGAGAAGCTTTAAAAGTTTTAATTGCTTTTTTAATAAAATCCAAACCTTCAAAAAAATTTTCTTCTTCTTTATAAGAATAAAATTGAACCATATCTACCCCTAAAGAGGCTAAAATATTTACTTTGGAATCAAAATGATGAATACCATGACCTAAATAAACATCTTCTTTTAAAGTCAATACTGCAATTGGATTTTTATATTTTTTAGAAGCATCTATAAGTTTTCTTTTTGAAATGGAAATTGCATTAAAGTTATCAATAATTAAAGTTGTTTCTTTTTTAGACATATCTTTCACTGGATAAAATCCTGCTTTCATTATTTAACTCCTTTTAATTTGTTTCCAAATAATTTTCTTTTTATTACTTCATTATTTTTTAAACAAACAAATCCAACTAAATCATCATTGTATTCAACAATGTACTCCCCATCAGAAGCAATAACATTTACGGATTTGCCATCAATCAATTTTTTAATATCTTTTATTTTTATAAATTTATAATCAATAAGTTCTTTGGGGTTTATTTCTTCATCAACTCTATCAAGAGACAATCTATGAACTTCTGTTCTTTCTAAAATAGCCATAATGGCAAAAGTATTTAATGAATGAGCAATATCTCTAATTAAAGATCTAATATAAGTTCCGTGACTAACCCTTACTTCAAAAGTGACATTTGGATAATTGATTTCAATATTTCATATTTTATCTATTGTAACTTCTGAAGATCTTAATTGAAATACTTTATTTTCACGAGCTAATTCATAAGCTCTTTTACCATTAATTTTTTTTGCTGAAAAATTAGGAGGAATTTGATTATAAGTTTTAACAAAAGAATTTATTTTAGCCAACAATTCTATATCGCTTAAATTAATAAGTTTTTTTTGAATTACTTCTCCATCAGAATCTAAAGTATTAGAATCTAAACCAAATTTCATAGTTGTTTTATAATTTTTGCTATCTTTATTAATGTAGTTTATTAATCTAGTATCATCATCTGTAGCAACAATCATTAACCCAGTTGCCATAGGATCTAATGTTCCGGTGTGCCCAATTTTTTTGATATTATTTTCTCTTGCTCATTTATTAATAAATTTGAAGGATGTAATACCTTTATTTTTGTAAAGTAATTTAAACATAAAAAAATTATATAAAAATAGAGATTATTACTCTAATTCATATTTTTGGGATATTTATTTATAAATTCATCAATGGTCATAGAAATTTGATTTTTAGAACCATATTCCCTAACATTTATTTTTTCATTGGAAACTTCATCATCTCCAATAATTAACTGAATTTTTGTCTTAGACATTTGAGATTTTCTAATCATTTTACCAAGTCTTTCTCCATTACTTTCTAAATTGACTCTATAATCAAATTCAATAAGTTTTTTTTCAATTTTTTTTGCATATTCTAAATGGAAATCTAAATTAACGGGAAGAATATCTATTTGCTTAGGAGCTAATCAAAATGGTAAGTTTCCTTTTGTTTGTTCTAAAAGAACGGCTATAAATCTTTCATAAGTGCCGATAATTGAACGATGAACCATTACGGGAGTATGATTTTTTTCATCATCTCCAATATATGTTATTCCAAAATTTTTAGGAAGTAAAAAATCTAACTGAATTGTAGAAATAGTAATTTCATGACCTAAAACAGTTTTAACTTGAATATCAAGTTTTGGACCATAAAAAGCAGCCTCACCTTTCATTTCTACATATTTAATGTTCATTTTATTTAATAAATTAATTAATAAATCTTCTGCTTTATCTCACATTTCATCATCATCAAAATATTTTTTTTTATCTTTTTTATCTCTTAAAGATAATGAAACATAATCAATATTAATATCAAATTTTGTTAAAGCTTCTTTAATCATTTTATAAGCATCTTCAAATTCTTGTGCAATTTGATCAGTTCTAGCAAAAGAATGTCCTTCTGTAAGTTCCATACTCCTTACTCTTTCAAGGCCTGTTAAAGAGCCAGATTTTTCATGTCTATATAATCTTGATTGTTCACTCATTCTAATAGGCAAGTCATTGTAGCTTCTTCTTTTATTTTTGTAAACAAGAATATGATGAGGGCAAGTCATTGGTCTCATTATTAATTTTTCATTTTCAGCAATAACGGATTGAAACATATCATCTTTATAATGAGATCAATGACCACTTATTTCATAAAGTTTTTTTTCTCCAAATGCTGGAGTTTGAATTTCTTTTCATTTATATTTTTTTTCAAGTTTTAAAAAATATTGAGTTAATTCATTTTTAATTATCATCCCATCTTCTAGTCAAATAGGAAATCCCTGCCCTGATAAAAGATCAAACATAAAAATATTCATTTCTTTACCAATTTTCCTGTGATCTCTTTCTTTTCTTTCTTTAAGCAATTCTAAATAATCATTTAATTTTTCTTTTGTTTCTCAAGAAGTGCCATAAATTCTTGTTAACATTGAATTATCAGAATTACCTTTTCAGTATGCCCCAGCAATAGAAAGAAGTTTGAAATTTTTGATATCGCTAGTTTTTTCAACATAATTTCCTTTTGATAAATCAGTAAAAATACTTTTGCCATTTGAGGGGTTATTCATAGAATAATGAGTAACTTCGATTTTTTTTTCTTTAAGATCTTTTATTAATTCTAATTTAAATTTTTGATCATTAATTCATTCTTCATCGGGTTCAGACTTTAAAATTGTATAACCGCCTGAAATAATTTTTTTCATTTTGCTTTCAATTTTTTTTAAATCTTTATCAGTTAAGGGGTCTTCGAATTCAAAGTCATAGAAAAAACCTTCTTCAATAGAATCCCCTAATCCAAATTTTGCATTTGGATATAGTTGTTTTATGGCCGCCCCAAGAACATGTGACGCAGTTTTATTTAAATTTTTATTTGCTTTCATTTTTTCTCCCAAAATAAAAAGATGCAATTATTAAAGGGCTAACTTACCACCTTTAAAAAGCATCTCAAAATATATTTATCTAATAAATAAGTAGTAAATTATTAAAATACATTACCAACTTACTCCAACTTGGCTCGCAAAAATGTATTTAATATAAATAAAATTTGTCTTATTCTTTAATATTATACATACTAAGAAAAAAATAATGATGCTTCAACTATAGAACCAATTGTAAGATTAGGTGAATTTTCAAAAGAAATAAATATATATAGAAACAAAAGCAAATAAAATTAACAAAATAAAAGAAATAAAAATTACTATTTTATTTAAATAGAAATACTTTTGATTTGTCAATATATTTTTTTATGAGACACCTCCAACAACAATTTATCATGCTTTATTTTTTTAATTAATTTTAAAACAGATTTACTTATTCCATTTGTGATTTCATCTAGACACAAAACAGAATAATTACTTTTTAAATATCTAAGAATTAATAATGTATTTTTTGTCCATAACTAAAACCATTTATGTTTAATTCATTATTTTTTATAATTCCCGCTTCTTTTAAAATTTTGGCAATTAAATTTTTATCATGCTTTTCAAAATTAATAAATTGAAAGATATCATTAACTTCAATTTTTAAATCAGGATATAAATAAACAATTCCAAAATTTTCAAATCTAAAATTTTTTAACCTCACTTTTTCCAATTTTTATAGAACCACAATACTCTTGATGATTAGAAATTAGTTGTAATAAAGTACTTTTTCCTACTCTATTTTTTCCTTCAATTATAAGTAGAGTTATTAAAAGAAAAAATTATATTAAAAAGATATTCATTTTTTTGGATTTTTAAGTTTTTTAAACAATGTTTTTTTCTTTTTTAGAATAGATTTTATTTTCTAAAATAGTTACATTTATTAATACTAAAAAATCTTTTTTAAGATATTTATAAATGGAAAAATTTCATATATTGTTAAAGAAATTATTAAAGAATTTTCTAATTTTTTTGTAAAATAAATTAAAACAAAAATTGTTTTATAATTAATTTCTTCATTAAAGAAAACAAAAATGACAAAAGCATTAAAAGAAAAAGTTAATAGAAAATTTATTATTTTTATTGATTCAGAAGTTACAGAAAAAAATATTTTTTTAGTTTTATTTTTGAATAAATCATCTTTTAAAAATGAAATATTTTTTAATTTTTCATTTGTTAAATCTAAAGGTTTGTACTCATAAACACTATCAATTAAAGAAAAATGTAAATCTCTTATGATATTATAAATTTTCATCTCATTTAATTTATATAAAGAATTATATTTTTCATAAACAAAATAAAAAAGAGAAA
>JAIFTM010000061.1 GCA_019661745.1 Mollicutes bacterium PWAP
AAATTCTTTTTTAAATATTTTAAATATTTTTTTATTTTTATTAACATTATAAAACATCAAAATACTCGAAATTTTCATATTAGAATAAACACTATTAATCTTTTTTTTGTATTGATCATTAAATTCTAATAATGCAAAATTTAAATTTTTATCTTTGAATTCTACATCTTTAAGAAAATGTTTAAAATTTTCTTCAATATAACTGTCATTTTCAACATAAAGATTTTTATATTTATTATTGAAAGTTGTTGCCAAAGCGTAATCTAAAACAAAATCATTTATAGGATTTTTTGTTTCATTTTTTAAATCTCAAAGTAATTCACCTGATTCAGGTCTTATTGTATTTAAACTAGGATTTTTTTTCATATATTTTTTTTTAATTTTATTTATTTTATTTCTAGTTATTAATCATGCAACCAACATAATTATTAATGCAACAGGTATAGAAACGATAAGTCCTATTTGTAAATTAGACATATTATTCCTCTTTTTCCATTTCTTCTATAAAATCTTTATAAACTTTTTCTATAATCGGTCATTCGTCTTCTTGAACTTCACTTAATTCATCTTTTTCATTAATTCTTGCAGCAAAAATTGTTTCAAAACCTTCAACTTCATAAAGAATAAAGTTTTCTCCATTAGTTTCAAAAGTAAAAATTACTTTTCCTTCTGCTTCTTTGCCATTTTCCATAGTTATTGTAATTATTCTATTTTCATCTTCTATATTCATAAATTTATTATAATAAAAATCATTATAATTTTAATAATATAAGGAGATTAATATGTCAAATAAAAATAAATTAGAAAATAAAAGATATGATCAAATGTTTGAAATTTACAAAAAATATTGTGAAATTAACGGAATAAGTAGGTTTGAAGAGCCTGTAGCTCAAATGTTAAAAGATAGAACAAAAGATTACGGATTAGAGTATAGTAGAGATGGATTAGGCTCATTAATAATGAAAAAAGGAAATATAGGACCTAAAATTCAAATTGCCGCACACATGGATGAAGTTGGTTTCTTAGTTAGCGATATAAATAAAGAAGGGTTTTTAAAATTATTTATGGTTGGCGGAATAAGAATTTCTACAATTCTTGGGACAAAAGCTACAGTTCAAAATAGCAAAGGTAAAAATTTCTTTGGAATTTTTGGTCATACTTCAATACATATAATGACTCCTAAAGAAAGAAAAGAAGTTTCTACTTTAGAAAAACTTTATGTTGATTTAGGTTTCACTTCAAAAGAAGAAGTTTTAGAAGCTGGAATTGGAATTGGAGACAAAGTTTTCTTAAATGGAGATAGTTTTAGAAGTAGCAATCCAGATAGAGTAATTGGAAAAGCTCAAGATAATAGAACTGGTGTTTATATTTTAGAAGAAATTGCTAGAATTATTTCAAATGAAAATATAAAAAACCAAACTTATTTAGTGGGCACTGTACAAGAAGAGATTGGCACACGTGGAGCTATCACTTCTGTTAGTAAAATTAAGCCTGATTTAGCTATAGCAATTGACACTCTTGAAGAACATTCAGTCCCTTATGCTCAAGAAGGTGTTACAAAAATAGGGAATGGAGCAGCATTAAGAATAACGGATGGTGGAATTATGACAGATCCTAAATTAGTTGATTTTGTAATGAAAATTGCTAAAAAAAATAATATCACCGCATACAAATACATTGCTAAAGGCGGTGGTACCGATTCTAGAGCATTACAGTATGGTGAAGGTGGAGTTCCTTCATTAACAATTGGTATTCCTCAAAGATATCTTCATGCACCTTTAGGGATGATTTCATTATTTGATATCCAACAGGTAATTGATTTAGTTGTTGAAGTTATTAAATCTATTAATAATAAAGTTTATAAAAATGAATTAATTTATAAATAATAATTTTATTATTTTTTTTCACTTTTTTTCACTTTTTTTAACTTTAACAATAAAGCATTTTTATACATTTTTAACTTCTTATTCAATATTAATAATGTTATATAAATGAATCATATAATAAGATTTATTTTTTGATTTATAATAAAAATAAAAAGGAAAAATTATGAGAAAAATAAATAAATATTTATTTAGATCTGTTTCAACAGTTATTGCTACAACTCCTTTAATCTTTGCTATAAGTTGCGGAGATAGAGTAAATCTAAATAAAAATGATCCAATGGGAATACTTAATGGCTTAAATTTAGCTGCAAATCAATCAATAACAAATGATATTAATATTGCTGATGTTGAATACAAAGATACTGTATTAATTAATGGTTTTCAAATACCATTTAATGTTAAAAACATTGGTAATAATGCTTTTGAAAATGCTACATTAGTTCCTTGATTAGAAATACCAATTAATTCATCGCTTGGAGATAATGTATTTAAAAATGTTATATTACCCGATTGATATGAATGATCTTCAAAAAATACTAATGATGAGCCAATTCCCGGTTCAATATTACGTCCTATAATAGAAATTAAAGATTATGATTATGATAATGTTACTATTCCATTAGAATTTAATATTCCTAGTTCTGTAATAATTGAAAATGATGCTTTTAATGATGCAAAATTGCAACCAGGTTTTCAAATTCCTAATTATTTTAAAGACTACAATGCCGTTAAGTTTAAAAAAGCAATAAAACCCCCTAATTATGAATGATCTGTTACTGACGTAAATGGTTATCCGATAGCAGGTTCTAAAATAATTCCAGACAAAATTAGTTTTTCAATTTTGAATAATATTGATTCAAATGTTATCTCAAATACTACATTGCCTTTTGATTATGTTATGAAATCTGATGTAAATATAGAAAATGGAGCTTTTAACAATACAATACTATCTCCAGAATTCCAAATACCTCCTAATGCAAATTTTGCTTTTGATACTTTTGATAATTCTAAAATGCCATCTAATTTCTATGAATGATCTAAAACTGAAAATATTAGTGGAAGACCAATTGCAGGTTCTAAAGTAATACCAAATATAACTTATTTTCAAAAATTAACTCAAATCACAAGTAATATGCTTTCAAATATAATATTACCTTCTGGATATACTTTTGACTTAACAAGTAATAATATAATAACAATTAAATCTAATGCTTTTGAAAACACTACTTTAGTTGAAGGATTTAAACTTCCAAAAAATGTCATTATTGAAGAAAATTCATTTAAAGATGCTAATTTAGTACCAGGATTCCAAATTCCTTCTAGTGCCCATTTAAATGATCATGCTTTTGATAATGCAAAAATAGGATCTAATTATGAATGATCTGATGTTGGCCCTAATGGCAAACCTATTCCAGGATCTAAAATAATTCCAACTCAAAAATATTTACTTACTTTAAGAACTATTTATAAAAATGAATTTTCAAATACTAAATTGAAGACAGGATTTAAACTTCCAGACAAAATTTCTATTAAAAAAGATGCTTTTAAAAATACAACGCTAATTCCAGGTTTCCAAATACCTCCTAGCGCTATTGTTGTTACTGACGCTTTTGATAATTGCAATATGCCAAGTGGCGGTTATGATTGATCAGATTCTAATGGTGCAGTTCCAGGTTCTAAAGTAATTCCCGATTTAACTCATTTCAAAAGTTTGATTAATATTGAATCAAATGTTTTTTCAAACATTACTTTACCAAATAATTATATTTTTGATCTTTCAAACACAAAAAAAATAAATATTGAAAAAGATGCTTTTGAAAATACTACATTGTATCTAGGATTCCAAATTCCTCATAATGCCTTTATTGAAAAAGATGCTTTTGCTGGATATGTTATGCCTAACGGATGTAAATGATCATTTACTGATGTTAACGGTGATCCATTACCCGGTTCTAAAGTAATTCCAAATAAATGAAATTTTGAATCTCTTCAATATATTAATTCAAATGTTATTTCAAATACTTTTTTACCTTCTGATTATGTTATGAAATCTGATGTTATTATTGAGTCAGATGCTTTTAAAGATACAATAATATCTTGAGGTTTCCAAATACCTTCTAAAGCCACTATAAAAGATCATGCTTTTGATAATTCTAATTTACCTGGTTTAGGTTACAAATGATCTGATGTTGATAATAACGGAAATCCATTACCCGGTTCTAAAGTAATTCCAGATTTAAATACTTTCTGAACTTTGGATGATATTAAAGCAAATATGTTTTCAAATATTACTTTACCAAACAATTATTTTTTTAATCTTGCAAACACAAAACCAATAAATATTCAAAAAAATGCTTTTGAAAATACAACGCTAATTCCAGGTTTCCAAATACCTTTTAATGCCAATATTGAACGCGATGCTTTTAATAATTATAATATGCCTATTAATCATAGATGGTCAATGACTGATAATAACGGAAATCCATTACCCGGTTCTAAAGTAATTCCAGATTTAAATAATTTCCTATATCTGGATAAAATTGATGCAAATGTTATTTCAAACACTTTAATACCAGCAGGTTATAGTATTGTTAAATCAACAACTATTGAAAAAGATGCTTTTAAAAATACTATATTAGCTCCGGGATTTTCTTACCCTGGTTTATGATTCCCCGCCAAACATTTTAATGATTCTATAATACCATTGGGATATGAATGATCTAGTACGAACCCTAGTGGAGAACCAATTGCTGGCTCAATAATAGTACCAATTAAAACTTTTGCAACTTTTCAATATGCTGATCAAAAATTAATTGATAGTTATACTATACCCCAATCTATAAATGAAATTGGGGCAAATGCTTTTTTAGGAACTGGTTTTGTATGGAAAATGCCAACTGGAAATCAAAAATATAAATTATCCCAAGAAGGTATACTCGATTATAAAAATTCAAATGCTGTTTTAACAAATATAAATGACGTTACTTTATGAGATGGAGTTGAAAAAGTAGAAACAAATACTTTTGTTCATGCAGATTTAAAGATCAATAATTTTAATCCTAATATAGATCCAATAATTTTTGAAGATTATGCTTTTGCAAAATCAGGTTTAATATGAAAAATTACTGACAAAAATACAAATAAGTTCCATTTAACACAAGATAAAGTTGATATTAAAAGTGATCCAAATTTATCAAATAAAAAAGTTGAGTTGGTAAATAGTTCAGACATTTCTTTATTGAAAGACCCTAATTTAGAAAAAATTACTTCTAAAGCATTCGAAGGAATTCATTTAGACCCTGGATTAGAAGGAATAAATTTGGGTAATAACTTAGTAGTTGAAAAAAATGCTTTTTTAGGAACTGGTTATGTATGAAAAATTCCAGATACAAATATAATTGGAAAATATCAATTAAATCAAAATGGTGTATCTTTATCAACTACTCCACAAGCACAATTGCTTCGTGTATCTAATATAACTAATATTTGGAATGATATAAGTTTTATTAATAAACATATTTTAATAGGTACTGGTTATGTATGGAAAACCCCAATTAGTCAACTCGATTCTAATCATTATAGATTAACTCATGATAGTTACATTTCTAATATCAATGCACCTTGAAATCCTGTTCCTCAATTACTATATATGGATGATCCCACTTTAACTAAAGATGTAAAAGTTATTGGAGAAGAAGCTTTTGCTTATTTAGATTTATCTAGTTTAATAACTATTTCTAAAGAAGTTGAAGAAATTGGTAAACATGCTTTTTTTGATACTAAACTACATTCTACATTCTACATTCCAAATACTGTGGGTAAAGTTGTGCAAGACGCTTTTAAACAAACAAGATTGCCCAAAGATTATATGTGATCTAAAACAAAAAATTCACAACCAATACCTGGAGAAAGACTTATAAAAATTAATATTTAATAAATATTTTTAAAGAAAGGCCATTATGAAAAAAAGAAATAAAAATTTGTTAAGTTTAGGGACTTTAATTGCAACTACTTCACCTTTAATTGCTGTTATAGGTTGTGGAAGCAATTCAACCCAAAATCTTAATAAATCATCAAATCAAATAAATCCAACAAATTATTTTGTTGTTTCTGAAATTAAAAAAAGTGAATTTGAAAATTCTATTTTACCTTCTGATTTTTTTATTAATTCTTCTATAACTAGAATTAAAGAACATTCTTTTAAAAATGCTAAATTGAATAATGGATTT
This sequence comes from Mollicutes bacterium PWAP, assembly GCA_019661745.1. Lineage (GTDB taxonomy): Bacteria > Bacillota_I > Bacilli_A > Mycoplasmatales > Metamycoplasmataceae > JAIFTM01. The sequence goes on from JAIFTM010000061.1 coordinate 6,116, forward strand.
AGAATTCCTGCTAATGTAAAAGTAATTGCTGATAATGCATTCGAGGGTGCTATATTACCTCATAATTTTGTTATACCTGTTGGATATGAAAGAGCTTTTATTCATTCTAAATTACCTGATATTTGATATAAATGAAGCAATTCTAATACTAATGGAACTCCTAAAGATAAATCAGAAATAGTCTCTATTACAAATATTGTTTTCGATATGTTTAAAGGGAATTTACTAAGTGATAGTTTTAAAATTCCGGATGATATTAAAAGTAGTATTGTTAGTTCTAGTAAAAACTCTTTTGTTGGAACTGGTTATGTATGAAAAGTTCCTATTTCAAAAAATGGTATTTTTAGTACAACTGAATTTAAATTAACACAAGAAAAAATTATATTTAATTCTTATCCTGAAAATAATCAACCTAAATTAATAAGTTTAAAAGATCAAAATTTATCAGATAATGTAGATTTTATTGAAGAAAATGTTTTTAAAAATGTAAATCTTTCTATGCATCCAAGTACATTTATAAGTGATATATTAAATGGTATATCCAAAGTAACAAAATTTGGAAATGGTGCTTTTATAAATACAGGTTATGTATGAAAAGTTCCTATTTCAAAAAATGGTATTATTAGTACAAATGAATTTAAATTAACACAAGAAGCAATTGATTTAAATTCACAAGATCAAACAAATGTTGTATTATTTAAAACAAATAATTCAAAATTATTTAATAACATAAAAGAAGTTTCTTTATCTGCTCTTGAAGGCGCTGTTTTAAATAATCAAATAACGCTTGAATCTTATATTGTTATTAAAGAAAATGCATTTAAAAATGCTACATTATTCGCTAATTTCAAAATTCCTAACGGCGCAACTATTAATATAAATTCTTTTGTTGATTGTGTTATTCCTAATAATTATGAATGATCTAATGGGTCCGCCAATAAAGGAAGTATATTAGAAAAAATATAATAATTCATAAATAAAAAAAATAAGAAAAATTTCTTATTTTTTTATTTATAAAAAAAATAAA
>JAIFTM010000062.1 GCA_019661745.1 Mollicutes bacterium PWAP
ATATTTTTTAATTAATTTATTTATATGTTGATTCAAAGTATTTAAAGCACGTGATATATCAAATGCATTTTCAGCATCGTTTGTATAATTAGAAAGGATATAAGGCAATTACTGCATTTCCTTGAATAAATATTTTTAATGGTTTATATTTGAAATGTTTCATTATTTTGATAGAATTTTCTATAAAAATATTCATAATGGAACTAAAAATTTTTTCATTAGAGAAATCAGATAATTTTTTATAACCGCAGACATCTATGCTAATAGTTATTAAATTAATTGAGTAAACTTTATCAATTGATTTTTCCTTTAATTGTGATTTATATGTTATTGTGATTTTTTCAGGTTTAATCCTATTTTTAATTTAATTATTGTTTTTTGTATTTAATTTTTGTCAATCCATTTTTTTATGGCTCCTTTTTATAAAATTATTATTTTTTATACTAATTTCGTATATTACTATTTGTATTACTCAAAAAATAAAAATTATCAAAGTTAATAATTATATAATTAAAATATGCCTATAAAAAGATATAAAACATTAGATATTAATAATGGAGTTGACATAGAATTTGATTGAGGTAGAGCAGGGGGTAATTTACCCAAATCACCAATGCACTCAATCGCTTCTTATTTAGCTATGTTTGCTCCTGCGTTGCCTGAATATTTCATTAACCTTTATTCTAAAAAGGGTGATTTAGTTATGGATCCATTTTCAGGTAGGGGAACTACTGGTTTGAGGTCAAGAGAAATGAAGAGAGATTTTGTTGGCTCTGATTTGAACCCTTATTCATTAGTCTTAAGTAGAAGTAAATTTGATCAATATAAAAAAAACGATTTATTAAAAAGAATTAATGAATTGGAAGTTAATTATAAAAATTGAGAAATTGAAAATAGATTTATATCAAGACCTATAATGTACTCAGAAATGAAAATATATTATCACGTCAAAACTCTTAAAAAGATTATTTTTATAAGAGAGACTCTAGGGAGAGGATGAAGAAATGTCGACAATATAGATAACGCTATTTTAGCATTTTCAATGGGGATAATGCATGGCCCTACAAGAAATGACGGAAGTTCTATGTACTTTTCCCTTGATATGTCTAATACAATATCTATGTCGCCGGAGTATGTAAGGAAATATGCTATTGAACACAATCTCCCATTGAAGGAAGTTAATGTTTTTGAGAAAATAAAAGACAGAATTAATTCGAAATATGATGAAATTTTAGAGGATGAATTTAATTACAATTTAAAGGAGCATGACTCAACACTCCAAAATGATGCTGTTCAAGGCAATAGTGTAGACCTTGTTGTTACATCCCCTCCTTATTTAAGTATTGTTAATTATACAAATTCAAATTGATTGAAGTTATGACTATTAGGGTATGAAAGAAAAAATTTGAAAAGGGATATAAAACTTTCGGACTCATTGAAATTTGATGAGTACATTGTGTTTATTACAAGCTTACTAAATTCTCTTGAAAATAAGGTTAAAATTGGAGGTAAAGTATGTCTCATAGTGGGTGATGTGTATAACAGGAGATTAATTGAAGAAGTATGAGAAACCATTAGACATAATGTCAATTATCGTTTTGTAGAAATATATTATGATCATGGATATTCTCAAAAAAAGAAAGTGTTAAATACAATGAATAATAGAAAAGGAAAGGCGACTATGATAGAAAAAGTTTTAGTTGTTGAAAGGATCAAAAATTAAAATTAAAATAAGTAGTATAGAATTATCAAAAGTAAATCCCAGATTCACTACAATCCATTCAACTGATGTTAATCTAATTGATGTTATAAAATCAGGAAATGATAATTACGTTGAAGAAAACGTAATTAAGGAACTTCTACAAAGAGAAGGTGATTTTAAAAATTTTGTTGATTTGCTATCATCAATTTCACTTATGGGATTTGACACTAAAATTGAAAGTTTATATGTTGTCAAAAAAGAAGAAAAAATAATTGTAGCCGAAGGAAATAGGAGAATTCTTGCGTTGAAATTATTGAATGGATTAGTTCAACTTCCAGTTCTGGACGACATAATGTCTCACACAGATTATGATGAAAATGTAACATCCGATGATTATAATTTACCAACGGCTTTGATAAAAAGAACAAGAAGTAACTACAAAAAGATAGAAGAAATTATAAAAGACTTCCCTGAAGATAAAAAGAAAGAGAAAATTGAAGTTAAAGTAGTTCAAGAAAATACGGTTTTGTGAAAAATGATATACGCTAAACATGTTGTTGGGGAAAGACCCGGAATGAGAAAATGACCAAGAGGTAAGTATTTTGTAGATATCCTTCACTTCTTTCCCAACGGTTTTGATTCTGAAGAGGATGATGATATTAATAAAGTTTTAATTAAGCAAATTCAAAGATCTGTTTCATCTGTTAAATCAGATTACAAACACGCTCAATTTGTAAGAGATGTTTTCTGATCTAAATATAACTTTAATCCTGAATGCATTTTAAAAGTATATTCAAAAATGAAAAAAAATCCGATATCAGCCCTTCAATCAAATTTTTCAGTTAGAGGTATTTACAATACAGCTTCTAAGGAACTTTATTATAAAAAAGAACTATTTGAATCTATGTTTAAAATTACTTTCAACGATAAAAACATCATCCAATATGAGGGAAAACTTGATAAAATGGATGTGTTGAAATTCATTTTAAAATGATATAACGCCGGCGTAATTACAACTAGACCCATTCCTGCAAAAGCGAAAAATAATTTTGCAAAAGGTGTTAGAAATTTATTAATGATTTCTTCAGTAGATAAACTTACGAAAAATGAACCAATTAAAAATATTTTTTCTTACTCACCTGATGATTTAGAGATAATTATTGATCAAACAGATGATACAGAAGACAAAAAAATGTATACTTTTGTTAAAAAAGTATCTGAAAATAATACAAAATTAGCCGGAATGGATGTGATTACAATCGACAATACTACTGGTGAAGTTTATCCTTCGCATGTATTTGTTATTATAGAAAAACAAATTAAACATAATATCGATACTCCTATTCCTTTTTTAAATGCTATTGGATCATCACTTAGATCATTATTAGAGCAAATTTATGCTTGAGGTGCCTATTTCGATGAAAGAGATGACGGAGCATTAAACAATCTTTATGACGGTCCAGAAGATATTGAATCAAAAAAACATATACATGTAGAAAGAATGGCTAAAAGAAAAAAAGGGATGAACGATATTTTCTCTGGCATAAGGAATAAGAAAGATGAAACATTAACAAAAAAGATTATTAGGAGCATCACATCCCTGGATGAATTCGAGGCTCTTAAAATTGCGAAATTTTTAGTTTCTAATAATTCTAAGATTGGAACAGTATTGAATGAAGCAATTCATGCATCGCACAGAATATATTCTAAAAAAGATTACATTTTATTTCTTGAAGACTTTTCAAATTTCCAAGAGAATATATTAACGATAGTAGAAAACATTAATTTAGAAAAAATTAATAATCTTTCAGAAATAATTTATAAAAAAATAAATTAAAATAATAACAAATTTAATACATTGGATGAAAAACATATTAAGGGAAATGTAGAATTAGATATTCAAAATTTAGAACGATAATTTAATAAAAATTATAGGAAAATAATTGCAATATATTAAAAATTATTTTCAAAATATTAGTTCTACAT
>JAIFTM010000063.1 GCA_019661745.1 Mollicutes bacterium PWAP
AAAATATATTAATTAAAATATTAATTTATACTTCTCAATAAAAAAAGCCCATTATGGCGTGTTATAGTTAAAAAATACATATTCAAATTATTATCAATTTATCATTAATTATTTATAAAAAAATAATTAGACTATTTGAAATAAAATTTAAATATATTTACATAAAATAATTAGTATTTAAAAAAATCTTAAATATTAAAATAAAAAAAACATCTTTAAAATATAAAAAGATGTTTTAAAAAATATATTACTTTAATTTAATGTCAATTTTTCCAGAGTGTTTATCAGCTTTAGTGATTATTACAAATATATAATCTCCAACTTTATAAGATTTTTTTCCGTTGCTTATGACAACTCCGTTGGCTTGTAATTGATAATTTTCACCAAGATCTTTAATACTTGCTTTAGCAGATACTTTATCTTCAAACTCAACAAAGAAACCACTAGGTAAAGTTGTTACAATCATTGCTTTTTTAGTAGTTCCTACAAATCTTTCATAAAACTCTGCTTTTTTGAAATCATCAATTTGTCTTTCTAGTTGAACAGCAGACCTTTCACTTTCAGAATTTTTTGATGAAATAGAACCTAATATTTCATCAAAGTGTTTAATTGAATTAATATTTTTATTAAAGTGAAACTCTCTAATCATTCTATGAGCCATTAAATCTGGATAACGACGAATAGGGCTAGTAAAATGAGAATATTCTTCACTTGCCAAACCAAAATGACCAATATTATTAGGACTATAAACCGCTTTAGACATTGTTCTTAAAAGCATAATTTTCATTAAAGGAAAATGCTTATCTTTTTTAATAGCTTTCATAGCATTAGAAAATTCTTTAGGAGAAGGATTATCTAATGGTACTTTTAAATTTAATTTTAAGACTTGACTTAAAGTGTCAAGCATATGAAGTTTTTCACTTTCAGGAGTATCATGAATACGATAAATAAATGGAAAATTATTTTCTGTTGCTCATAAAGCAATTGTTTCATTTGCTCTAACCATAAAATTTTCAATTAAAATTTCACTTTCTCCACGTTCTCTAATTTTTATTTCAATAGGGGCTCCGGATTTATCTAATACAATTTTTGGTTCTTCAATTTCAAAATCAATATATCCTTGCTTAGATTTTAAATTTCTAATAATATGAGAAAGTTGTTGAGAATCTTTTAACATTTTTGAAAGTTCTGGATCAAGATCTAAATTAGATTTATAAAAATCATTTACTTGTTTATAAGTAAGTCTATGCTTACTTTTAATAACTGAAGGATATATGGAATAATTAATTGTTTTACCTTCTTTATTTATTTCCATATCTGCAGTTAAAGCAAGACGCTCAACATTGGGGTTTAATGAACATATTCCATTTGAAAGTTTTTCAGGCAACATAGGAATTACTCTATCAACTAAATAAATTGAAGTTCCTCTTAATAGTGCTTCTTTATCAATTGCACTATCTTCTTTAACATAATGAGTAACATCAGCAATAGAAACAGATAGTAAAAAATTACCATTATTATTTTTTGTAACACTAATTGCATCATCAAAATCTTTTGTATCTTCACCATCAATAGTTATTATCAATTTATCTTTTAAATCTACTCTATTTTTTTTATCTTCTTCATTAATAGTGTCAGGGATTAACTCACTTTCTTTAAGTGTATCCATTTTTCATTCATAAGGAACGCCGCTTGACGTAATCGTTGCAATAATGTCCATTTTATTATCATTAATACCACCTATTTTTTTTATTACTTCAACAATAGGCCGACGACCATATTTAATAATTTTAAATTCATTAAAAGTATTAATTTCATATTCGCCAATAATTTGAAATCTTGAAGTAATTTTTTGTTCTAGAGGGACAACATCTATAAAATTACCATTTTTTATTATTTTACCAACAAAAGTTAATAAATTTCTTTTTAAAATTTTTGTAACTATTCCAGAAGATGTTTCTTTATCATCTTTATAATATTTTACTTCAATTTCGTCTCCATTTAAAGCTGTATTAATATCAAATTTACTTATAAAAATAGAATTAAATTTATTTTCATCTAAATCTATGAATCCAAAACCTCTAGGATTTAATTTTAAAATTCCTTTTTCAACCCCTAATCAATTAGGAATTGTATATTTTTTATCAAAAGTTTTTAATATTTTGGCACTTTTAACCAAGTTTTCTATTTCAATAGAAAAATCTTTATTTAAAAAATTAGGAATATTTAAATGCCTAACAATATCAAAATATTTTCTTTTTTTATTTTTAAGAAAGTTTTCTAGCTTTTTATTATCATATTTAATCATTAATTTAATTATAGAGATAAATAAAAAAAGAACTTAAGTAAATACTCTAGCAACAAGTGAGCCGACCATTAAAGAAATCCCCAAAGAGAACATGCATCATTTCAATATTTTAGTTAATCTGGGTTCTTTTTTATTTTTAAATAGTTCTAAATCACTAGAACCAACAAGGGCTCCACTAAATCCATTACTTTCAGGACTCATAATAAAACTAATTATAATAATGATAATAGATATAGCCATTAAAAGATAAAATATTCAATGCATTAAAACT
>JAIFTM010000064.1 GCA_019661745.1 Mollicutes bacterium PWAP
AAAATTAAAAAATTTAAAAATAAATATATTATTAAAATTTCTAAAGGCGAAAGAGTTAGAGAGTCTTTAGTTAATTTTGCAAAAGAATATGAAATTGGTTTTGCTCGTATTTCCGCAATCGGGATGTTAAAAGATTGTAAAATAGGTTTTATTAAAGGTCATGGTTATGACTGAAATACTTTTGATGAAGTTGAAGTTACTGGTCTTAATGGAAATATTAGTTGAAATAAAGATGAAACTCCTAATATTCATATGCATATTACTGTTGGTACAAAAGATATGTCAGCTAAAGCCGGTCATTTTGATGATGGTATTGTAAGTGCAGTTATGGAAGTTTTTATTGATGTTTTAGATGAAAAAAAGATGTATAAAGAACAAGATGGAACTATTTGATTTAATACTTGAGAAATTTAAGTATTTTTATTTTAAATAAAAAAAATGATACACTGGGTTAGTTGTTATAATACTTTTACAAAATTTAATGAAAGGAAGGTATTTATATGCCAACAATTAACCAATTGGTTAACCAAGGTCGTAAGAAAAAATTTAAGAAATCAGATACTCCTGCTCTAGGAACTGGTTATAACTCTCTTAATAAAAGACCAACAAGTCATCCATCACCATTTAAGCGTGGTGTTTGTACAAGGGTCACAACAATGACACCTAAAAAACCTAACTCTGCACTACGTAAAGTTGCCAGAGTAAAACTATCAAACGGTATGGAAGTTTCTGCTTATATTCCGGGAGAAGGACACAAACTACAAGAACACTCTGTTGTTTTAATTCGTGGAGGTAGAGTTAAAGATCTACCGGGAGTTAGATATACAATTGTTCGTGGAACTCAAGATGCTGCCGGAGTTGAAGGTAGAAACCAATCTAGATCTAGATATGGTACAAAAAAACCTAAAAATTAGGAAAAGGAGAAAAGATTATGTCAAGAAAAAATAAAGCACCAATTAGAGACGTTTTAGCAGATCCAATTTTCGATTCTAAAATTGTTACTAAATTAATAAATGCTATCATGCTTGATGGCAAAAAAAATACAGCTCAAAAAATCCTATATTCTGCAATGAATATTATTAAAGAAAAAACAGGAAAAGAGTCAATAGATGTTTTAAATGCAGCATTAGAAAACATCGCACCTCAATTAGAAGTTAAAACAAGAAGAATTGGTGGTGCAAACTATCAAGTTCCTATTGAAGTTTCTGAAAGAAGAAAAGGAACATTAGTTTTAAGATGATTAGTTAATTATTCAAGACTAAGGCCTGAAAAAACAATGGATATGAGATTAGCTATGGAAATTATTGATGCATCTAACAAAAATGGTTCATCTGTTAAGAAAAAAGAAGATACTCATAAAATGGCTGAAGCTAATAAAGCATTCGCCCACTTTAGGTGATAAGGTTAAATTATGTCAAGAAAATTTGATCTTAAAAATTACCGTAATATCGGAATTATGGCCCACATTGATGCGGGTAAAACTACCACTACTGAAAGAATTCTTTATCATACGGGTAAAGTTCATAAAATTGGTGAAACTCACAATGGCGAATCACAAATGGATTGAATGGAACAAGAGCAAGAAAGAGGTATAACAATTACTTCTGCTGCTACGACAGCCATTTGGAATGATAAAAGAATTAATATAATTGATACTCCTGGACACGTTGATTTCACTGTTGAAGTTGAACGTTCACTAAGAGTTCTTGATGGAGCAGTTACTGTTCTTGATGCTCAATCTGGTGTTGAACCTCAAACAGAAACTGTTTGAAGACAAGCTACTAACTATAAAGTTCCTAGAATTATATTTGTTAATAAAATGGATAAACTAGGTGCTAACTTTGAAAATGCTGTTCAATCTGTTAAAGATAGACTAGGTGGAAATGCTGTTCCTATTCAATTAAATATGGGAGCCGAAAATGATTATATTGGTCATATTGATCTTGTAAAAATGATTGCTTATGATCTTTCATCTGGAGACGCTGATGAAACTGGTTATGAAACTGAAATTGAAATCCCTGATGAATTTAAAGAAAAAGCAACTTCTATGAGACAATTACTTATTGAAGAAGCGGCTGCTTTTGATGAAGAATTAATGATGCTTGCTCTTGAAGGCCAAGAAGTTTCTCATGAAATTTTAACAGAAGCTATTCGTAAAGCAACACTATCAGGAGATTTTTATCCTGCTTTATCTGGCACAGCTTTCAAAAATAAAGGTGTTAAAGCTATGATTGATGCAGTCGTTGATTATTTACCTTCTCCATTAGATATTCCTCCTATTAAAGGAACTAATGATAAAGATGAAGAAGTTTTTAGAAAATCTTCAGATGATGAAAAGTTTTCTGCTTTAGCTTTTAAAATTATGAATGATCCATTTGTTGGTTCATTAACATTTTTTAGAGTTTATTCAGGTGTTCTTTCAAAAGGTACATATGTTTATAACTCTACTAAAGAAAAAAAAGAAAGAATTGGTAGACTTTTAGCAATGCATGCTAACTCTCGTCAAGAAATAGATGAAGTTAGAACTGGTGATATTGCTGCAGCTGTTGGATTGAAATTTACTACAACTGGAGATACACTTCAAGCTGAAAAAGGTGAAAGAATAATTCTTGAAAAAATGCAATTTCCTGAACCTGTTATTTCTTTAGCTTTAGAGCCCGCTTCAAAAGGTGCTTCAGAAAAACTTTCTTTAGGATTACAAAGACTAGCTGCTGAAGATCCTACTTTTAAAACATGATCTGATGAAGAAACAGGTCAAACAATTATTGCTGGAATGGGTGAACTTCATTTAGACATAATTGTTGATAGATTAAAAAGAGAATTCGGAGTTGAAGCTAATGTTGGTGCTCCTCAAGTTTCTTATAGAGAAACAATTACTATTGCTCAAGATGGTATTGAAGGTAAACATATTAAACAATCTGGTGGTAAAGGACAATATGGACATGTTGTATTTAATTTTGAACCATTAGAACCAGGTTCTGGATTTGAGTTTGTTGACAAAATTGTTGGTGGTAAAGTTCCTAAGGAATATATTAAAGCCGTACAACAAGGCCTTCAAAAGAAACTTGAACAAGGTATTATTGCTGGATATCCACTTATTGATCTTAAAGCTACTTTAGTAGATGGTTCATATCATGATGTTGATTCATCTGAAATGGCCTTTTCAATCGCTGCCTCAAAATCAATTACTAATGGTAAATCAGCTCTTGGCATTTCTTTATTAGAACCAATTATGGCTGTTTCGGTTGTTGTTCATGCTGATTATTTCGGTGATGTTATGGGTGATATCTCAAAAAGACGTGGTGCTGTTAAAAATAGTGAAACTAGAACTGATGGTGCTATGATTCTTGAAGCTGATGTTCCTTTATCAGAAATGTTTGGTTACATGACTGACTTAAGAACTATGACTTCAGGTCGTGGAAATTATCAAATGCAATTTGATCACTATAATAGAGCTCCTAAAACTGTAACAGAAGAAATTATTAAAAAAAGAGGATTTTCTAATTAATTAAAAAATTATTAAAAAAAATACAAGAATTTCTTGTATTTTTTCTTTTAATAAAAAAAATTAATTAAAAAATTTATTAAT
>JAIFTM010000065.1 GCA_019661745.1 Mollicutes bacterium PWAP
AAAAAAATGTAATGTATTAAAAGTAGTAAGAAAAAATGAATTTATATAAATTTGGAAAAAATAGTTAGTATTGGTAAAAGTTATGTAATTTATAATTCAGGCAATAATGGTTATATTATTTATATAGCTAATAAAGAAGATTTTAAAATTATTAAAAAAATGAAAATGTTTATTTATGAATATAAAAATGAATATTTGTCAACTTTATATGGTTTTAAAACTTTCAAAGATAGAATATTTTTCGATGATTTGGTTAAAATGCCCGGAATCTGACCCAAAACTGCTTTGAATTTATTGAGAGATGGGAGTTGATAGATTGATTAATATTATTTTTTCTTCTAATTGAAAATAATTAACTAGTTTTAATGATGTAGGTCACAAAAGTAGTAGGCAAATTATTTTTGAATTAGAAAATAAATATAAAAATTTCAAATCAAGCGGAGTTTTAAAAAATAAAACTAAAATTAGTGAAATAAAAGAAGGCTTAAAATTTTTAGGTTTTAATAAAAAAAAGATTGAAGATGCCATTAGTCATGTTGATGTTTCAAAAGGTGTTGAATCAGCCGTTGAAGATTTTATAAAATACATAGCAAATTTAAATGAACAAACAAACACAATTTAACCCATCTAAAATTAAAGAATTTATAGGTCAAAAGCAAATTTAAAAAGAACTTTCTTTAGCTTATAGAAGCCGCTAAAATTGAAGAAAGAAATTTGAGGCATTTGCTTTTTTTTATGGGTCTGCAGGATTAGACAAAACAACATTAGCAAAAATTATTTCAAATGAACTTTAAGTAGAAATGGTAACAATTCAAGGAAATAACATACAAAAACAAAGTGATTTTTTATCTTTGGTAAGTTCTATTCCAAAAACGGAATTCTTTTTATAGATGAAATACATGCAGTAAATAATAAATTAGAAAAACTATTTTATTCTTTAATGGATGAATTCTATGTTTCTGTAAAAATAGGCGAAGAAAAGGATTCTAAAATTATTAATATGAAAGTGCCAAATTTTATTTTCATAACAACTACAAACAATTTTAGTAATTTATCACCTCCATTTACTGGTAGATTTGATATGATTTGTCATTTAACTTTTTATAATGAAAAGGAAATAATTAAAATTATAAAAAAAACTTAAAATTAATAAAAATTAATTATGAATCTTCAATTCCAAATTTGATTTATAAATATTCTAATAATAATCCGCGGAATATTAAAATAATTATTAGAAGATTAAATGATTTTAAATTAGTAAAAAAAATTAAATTATTAAATTCCCAAAATATTTTATTATTTTTCAAAACTATAAATATTTATGAATATGGATTAAGACAAATTCACATAGATATTTTGAAACTTATTTATAAACAAAAAGGAAAAAGAATCAGTTTGAATAAATTAGCTAACTTATTAAACTTAAAATCCAATGAAATTGAAATGTCTTTAGAAGTCCCTTTAATAAGCGCTGGTCTGCTTAATGTAAGTAGCATTGGTAGAAGTTTATCAATAAAAGGAAATTTTTTGTTGAAAAACATTAAAATATAAATATGAAGAAAAAATTATTTTTATTTGATGTGGATGGAACTTTATCTATGGGTGACGAAAACATTCATCCCGAAACACACTCTGCTATTTTAGAAGCCAAAAATAAAGGTCATACAGTTGCTATATCTTCTGGACGTAGTAGAAGTGATATGCTTTCTTTTGAAGAAAAATATGGATTAATTTTTGATTATTATGTTTGTAATAATGGTTCTTACATTTTTAATGTTTTTACCAAAGAGGCATTTAATAAAAAAGTTTTGCCTTATTCAGTTTTAAAACACTTAAATTCTTTTGCAATCGCTAATGATACTTTTTTAACTGTTTGCACTTTATCTGGAAAACTGAAATTTTTTTCAGGAGATATTAATAAAACTAATTGAATCAATTCTAATAACGATTGACTTTCAAAATCTCAAAAATCAATCAATTTTGATGAGCAATTAACTGAATTTCAAAAACAAAATATTACTCAAATTTCTCTTTCGGGATCAAAAGAAGATATTATTAAAGCTTTCAAACACTTTAATAATATTTTAGGTAATAAAACTAAATTTTTTATTTCAAATGAAGTGTATTTAGATTGTAATAATCTAAATGCAAATAAATTTAATGGTTCTAATGACTTAAGAAAAATGCTTAGCATTTCAATGGGAAACACTTTTGTTTTTGGAGATTCTGACAATGATTTAGAAATGCTTTCTGGCTTTAAAAACTCTTTTGCTATGGGTAATGCAACCATAAATGCAAAAAAAGTTGCCAAAAAAATCATTGGCAAAAATACAACCAATGCTATTTCAAAAATAATTCTACAAAATATTTAATGCTTTTTAAGGCATTTTTTATTTTATATAATCACATTTTCTACTTAATCCTTTTAAATAAAGGTTCTCCCCTTTTTACCTTTATATTATTAAATTTATCAAAATCATTTATCAATTCAATTTTCAATTCTTTAATACCCAATTGTTCTTTTGCTATTTTCATTTTATTCGGCATTACAACAGACAACATTGTTGTCATTGCATAAACTCCGTTAATTAATCTGTTTAAAATTTGTTCTAATCTTATTTTATTTTTTTTGAGAGTTCATGGTTTACTTTCATCAATATAACTATTCATTTTTTTACCTAACTTAAAAATTTCATTAAAAGCAACATCTAATTTATTTTGATCAAAATTCTGAATGTACTTGTTTGTATATTTAATAATGTTTTTTTCTATTTCTATATCTATTTTTTCATTGCTTTTTTTATATACTACAAATTCATCAAAATTTTGATTAACCATTGCCAAAGTTCTAGAAAGCAAATTACCGTAATTATTTGATAACTCCGAGTTCAATTTATTTTTCATAATTTCATCACTAAATATTCCATCTTTTCCAAATGGCAACAATGATGCAAAAAAATATTTAGTTTCTTCAACTCCATATTTTTGAATTAAATCATGAGGATCAATTACATTCCCCTTACTTTTAGACATTTTTCCTTCGGGAGTTATTAACCAACCATGTGCTAAAATTTTTGTAGGTTGTTTAATATTGCTTGCTTTTAAAATTATTGGTCAATACAAACAATGAAATCTTGTTATTTCTTTTCCTACAATATGAACAATTTCATCTCCATTTTCTCAATATTTTTTAAAGTTTTTATCATCATTTGATTTATACCCTAAAGCAGTTATATAGTTATTAAGTGCATCTAATCAAACATAAATAACATGTGAGTCATATTCATTAGTTTTAATTCCTCAATCAAAACTAGTTCTAGTTATTGATAGATCTTTTAATCCTGGTTCTAGAAAATTTTTATATAATTCGTTTAAAACTTTTTTATTAGATATAAAACTTTCATTATTGAAAATATATTCATTTAATCATTTAGAAAATTTAGAATTTTTTAGAAAATAACTTTCTTCACTAACCTCTACTAATTCATGTCCACTAACCGGATGGTAAAACTTTCCATTTTCTCTTTTTTCAGCTTGTTTTTGAGTAAAAAATTCTTCATCACTAATCGAATATAAACCTTCATATTTATCTTTATAAATATTTCCATTTTTTAATAATTCTGAAAATTGTTCCTTGACTGCATTTATATGATTTTTATTTGTTGTTCTAGAATAAAAATCAAAATCAATTTCCAAATCTTTCCAAAGATTTTTATAAATAATATTCATTTTATCAACATATTCTTGTGGAGAAATTCCTTGTTTTTTAGCTTTTTCTTGTATTTTTTGACCATGTTCATCTGTTCCTGTTGCCATTTTAGAATCATAACCCATTAAATTTTTGTAATTTCTAAGTGTTCAAGCAATAATTGTTGTGTAAGCAGTTCCTATATGTGGATTTCCAGACGGATAATAAATTGGCGTTGTTACATAATATGTTTTTTTATTATTCATATTTTTCTCCTTTCTCAAAATTCAGTGGTTTATATAACTTTTTTACTTTTGGTAAATAAGTGTGATCATTTAAATTACTGTCTGGATGTAAATAAATATTATTTAAAAATTTTGTTCCGTAGCCAGTATTAAATCTAGCTTCTACAAGAACTAAATTACTTTTTTGAAATGTTCTTGGATGAATCATTTGGACTCTTTTTGGTTCAAATTTATATTTTCTTAATGTTTCGAATACATCAACAAGCCTTTCTGTAGCTTCTACAATTGTTAAATAACCTTTTTGTTTAATTATTTTTGTAGAACCCTTAATTAAATCTTCTAAAGTCATTTTAATTTCATGTGTTGCTATTTCAATTCATTCATTTCCTTTTCTTTTTTTATGATTTTCAACCATATAAAAAGGAGGGTTGCAAATAATTAAATCATATTTGTCTGATTGATTTCTATTTTGATTTTTTCAATATTCTTTGAAATCATATTCAATAACATTTATTTGTTTTTCTTTTTTGTTTTCTTTTATATTTAATTTTGCAATTTGAACAGCTTTTTTTTGAATTTCTATAGCATCTATTTTCATTTTAGAATATCTTTCACTCAAGAAAATACTTAGAGCTCCATTATTTGTTCCCACTTCTAAAACTTTTTTAGTTTTACTATTAATTGTTGCAAAGTTTGCTAATAAAATTGTATCAACTGAATAATTAAACATTTTTTTATCTTGATAAACTCATAAATTCGTGTCGTATCCTAGGCTGTTTTTAACTAATTCATTTTTATTCATTTTAACCTTTCTTTTAAATAAAAAAGAATCAATAGAATATGACAAGGAATAAACTTTTTAAGATTCTCACTTTAAAATATTAAACTAATATCTTTATGGTATCTAAACACCAAATTTTATTATAATTAATTATTTTTATTATAAATTAGAAAGTATAATAATGATATGTTAAATTTTTTAGGCAATAAATTACAAAAATCTATTAAGAAAATGAAATCTAAAACTAATTTAGAAGAAGCAGATATTTTAGAGATTACAAGAGAAATAAAATTATCTTTATTAGAAGCAGATGTTAATCTTATGGTGGTTAAAAGTTTTATTAAAAATGTTAAAGAAAAAGCAATTGGTTCAAGTCTTGTTGGAAAATTAGATCATTCTCAAACCATGATTAAAATAGTTCAAGATGAATTAACTAAAATTTTGGGGGGAAAAGAAAAACCCATTGTTATAAATAAAAAACCTTTTATTATTATGATGGTTGGACTTCAAGGTTCTGGTAAAACTACAACAACCGCTAAAATTGCCAAATTTCTTCAAAAGAAAAAACAAATTAAAAAACCTTTGTTAGTTGCTGCCGATGTTTATCGCCCTGCTGCTATTGCACAATTAAAAACACTTGCTAAATCTTTACAATTTGATGTTTTTGCAAAAACAACTGAAGATGATCCTAGAGACATTGTCGTTGAATCAATTAAATTTGCTGAACAAAATGATAATGATTTAATTTTAATAGATACTGCAGGTCGCCTTTCAATCGATGAAAATTTAATGAAAGAACTTATTGACATAAAAAAACTTATAACTCCTGATGAAATATTTTTTGTAGCAGATGCCATGTCTGGCCAAGATATTATTAATGTTGCTACAGAATTTAATAAAAATTTAAATCTTAATGGTTCTGTCATTACTAAACTAGATTCTGATGCTCGTGGAGGAGCTGCGTTAAGTATTTCTCAATTATTAAATTTGCCTATTCGTTTTATTGGTACTGGAGAAAAGGTTTCACAAATTGATTTTTTTTATCCCGAACGTATGGCAAAAAGAATATTGGGAATGGGTGATGTTTTAACTCTTATAGAAAAACTTGAAGATTTAGAAATTGATGAAAACGCAAATAAAAAAATGATGAGAAGAATGGCATCTGGACAATTCGATCTTAATGATTTAATGAATCAATTATCTCAAATTAAAAAAATGGGTAAAATGAGTGGCATTATGAAACTAATTCCTGGTTTAAAAGGGAAAGTAGATAAAGATAAAATGGAAAGAAGTGAAAAAAGATTTGAACTATTCACTTTAATGATTAATTCTATGACGGATTTTGAAAAAAAGAATCCTAAAGTTTTAAAGCAATCTGATAGAAAAAAAAGAATTATTAATGGATCTGGTCGTAGTGCACAAGAATATAATTTATTAATTAGTGAATTTGATAGACTTCATAAACAAATGAAAGAAACTGCCAAAAAAATTGAAAAAGGAGATTTTGATCCAAGAATGATGGGAATGATATAATCATCATTTTTTATTTACTTATAATTAAATTATGCATACAAAAGAAGATTTATTAAAATACAAAAGAGTTCATGGCCTAAAAGAAGAAATCAGCATTAAGGAATTATCTTTACTCAAAAAAGGAATGCCCGTTCAAAAAATAATTGGTTTTATAAAAATGGGTTCAATAAAAATTGATATTTCTAAAAATGTTTTAATACCTAGATATGAAACAGAAGAAGTTATTCTTAAATCTTTAAATTTTCTTAAACCCGGAATGAGAGTTTTAGATTTATGCTCTGGAAGCGGGTTTATAGGTCTTTATATTAAAAGTAAAATTGATGTTGATGTTGTTTGTTCAGATATAAGTTTAGAATCATTTAAACAAATGCACATAAACAAAAAAATAAATAAATTAGATATAAAAATTATTAAGGGAGATTTATTTGAAAATATAAAAGGAAAATTTGATTTAATTATTTCGAACCCCCCTTATATACCTTTTTCTACAACTTTAGATAAATCAATTTTAGAATATGAACCTAAAATGGCTCTTTTTGCAAAAAATAATGGAAATGCAATTTATAAAAGAATAGTCAATGAACATTACAAATTTCTTAAAAATAATGGTTATTTGGTTTTTGAAATTAGTGATGACAATTCAAAATTTATTAAAAGCAATAATTTTAAAATTGAAAAGGATATAAATGGAAAAAAAAGAATTGCTTGAAAACATTTTTAGTTACTAAAAAATAACTACCTTTTTATAAATATTTGTTATATAATAAAAAGTATAATATGAAAATTTTTACAGAAAAGGATTTAATTCAAATACTTTGTTTAAACAGGAGTTTAGGTTTAATTGCAGATGAATTTAAATTAACAAAACAAGAATTTATTTTTATTTTATCTATAGGAGCTGAAAAATTAACTATTTCGGAACTTATTAATAAAAACAAAAAAAGAATGAAAACTACTGAAGAACCCACACCTCAATGACTAAAGGTTAAATTTACTAAATTAAGTAATATTTTAGTAGAAAAAAAATTACTGACTAAAATGAAGTCGACCCTTGACAAAAGAAAATATTATTTAAAATTAACAAAAAAAGGCCTTAATATTTTCTACAAAAGAAAGGAAAAAGATGACTAAAAATAATATTGATAATTTAAATAATGAATCAAATAATAATAGTTTTTTAAATAATATAAAATCATTTGAAGAAACTAATAAATATAGAATTTATTTAGAAGATATTATTTATTTTGAAAGAAAATTTGATGTAAAAAAAGCTAAATTTGCATATCAAAAATATAATTTTTTTAAATATCAAACTACAAAAAAGAACCTTGCAAATGCTAATGATAAAATATTTTCTGACTATAAATTTGATCTCCAATATTTAATTAAAAAAAGAAATAATATTGTTGAAAATTCAATTCTTATTAAAAAAAGCAAGATTAAAGACTTTGAAATTAGGCTAAATTATAAAATTAAAAAATATGAGAAAAAAAGCAAAAAAAATAAAAT
>JAIFTM010000066.1 GCA_019661745.1 Mollicutes bacterium PWAP
ATATATAAATATGAGTTAATGAAAATAATAAAAGAATTAGAAATACAAAATACAAAATTTATTAATATAAATAATATTTTAGTAAATAAAAATAGCAAAAATGAAAAGTAAAGAATTATGGCAAGTTTTTACACCGAAAGGGATAACAATAGATATTTTAAATAAAGGGACAAGAAAAAATAATCAATTTTGGTTATTCAAAGCACATATAAGATTTATATTATTTTGTTAACTTTTCAAGAGATTTTTTGTTTATCTCTTTTAATAAATTAAAAAGGGTTGTGTTATCTTTACCTTTTTCAAATAAAGTAAATCCATCATCTATCGTTTCTACAAATATAATTCTTACTTTATATTTACCATTTTCAATATTTTCCGCTTCATTTGATAGTGTTTTAAATTTTATGTTGGAATTCTGGTCAATATTTTGACCTGTAACAGCCCTACCTTTAGTTTCCATAATATAAATTTCTTTATTTAAGTCGCTTACAAAAATAAAGTCTGGATAGAATGATAGCAGCTTGTCATTTTTATCATAATAGTCAATTCTATATGATTTATCATTAACTCCATTTCTAAACATATGTATAGATTCTTTGTGTTGGGAATTTGCAATTCGTTCAATATTTATGAGTTGATCAAACTTTGCGTAGAAATTCTTCTCCACATCAGAGTCTCATTCTTTAATTGACATATTATATGTATTTTTTTTATCTCAATCATTTTTTATAAGATCATCTGAATATTACATTTCCTTGCTTAGTTCAAAAAGAACTGAATATTTATCTGTTTTTTCTTTTAAAGCGGAGTTTTTTAATTTATCTAATCACTCAAAAAAGTTTAGATCACCAAATACTTTTTTAGCCTGTCTTGATTCATAAGAAGAAATCTTTTCAAAAATCTCTTTTTTCTTAAAGTCTTTTAGTAATTGATTATTAACAAATGTATTAAATGCTTCGAATGCTATTTTTTTGTTTTCAAAAGCTGCGATATACTTAATATAAACAGTAAATAACTTTTCACTATTTCCTAATTGTTCAATGTTTTTTTCTTGACTATTTATTTCAAACATCGCTTCCAATGTATTACCTTTCAATACTTTGGTTACATCCATTTTGGCAGCAACTACAAATTTAGTTTTTGATATTGAAATATCTTTTAATCAAGTGATTAACTCTTCCTTGTGTTCATGAATTTTATTAGATACGCTTGAAATGAGTGTTTCTTGTTCAACTTCAGATTTGTGTCTTATAGAATTAATCTTCATATTTGAAAGTTCGCCAGATCTTGAAAGTTTAACTTTTGTCTTAACATTGGAAGTTACAAATCTTTCATTTTTCATTTTCTCTATGTATTTTGAATCTCTTGTAAATACAAATGTATTATCAATTAAATCATTTTCGTAATATTTAAATCTTGGATTTCTTAAAATACGTCCTAAAGTTTGAATATCAAATTTAGGAGAAGAAGGCTCTCTAAGCCCAACTAGAATATTTGCCCTCGGAATATCTCATCCAGTAGCGATTGCTTGTTTAAATATTAGTATTTCAAATGGTGAATCTAACTTAACGATTTCATTCTTATTTTTTTCAGTTTTTTCTTCTGATAATCAAACAGCATAATTGATACCTTTAACAAATTTTCCAAACTTATTATTATCTAAAAATCTTTGCACTTCATTTAAGTAGTAATCATCAATTTTCTTGCCAAGTATTTTAAAAATCTTTTTAGATGACTTATCTGGTATTTGAATTAAGATAAGAGGATTATCGGTAATCCCTTTATTAGAATATTCTTCTTTGACTTTCTTTTGATTCTTAATGGCCGCTGCAATTAATTCTGCTATTTCAGAAGAAGAATCAAAATCTCTTTCATCGGGTTTACCAAAATCAACAATGACATTTTTCTTTATTGCTTTTTCGTTTCTTACATCTTGAACATCTACTTTAAAGTCTGGATTATCTAGCGTTGCAGAAAGTTCTATGATTCTAAATGGATTCATAGAATCTAATATTGCAGCCTTATTATCAGAGTTTGTTTTAACTTCTCTATGAGTCTCATCAATTATTAAAATAATTTCCACTCCATTATTTTTTGTGTTTTGGATAACTTTTTGAATATCATTCTTCTCAGAGTCTATCTTTGATATATTTGTATTTGATCCAAAAAAGGATCAACCCATAAAGTAAACTGTGCTTTCATCGAAAGCATCAATATTATCAAGATATTGTCCTGATTTCTTTTCAGCGCCTTGGAGTGCCAATATATTTTGTTTTAAACCCTTTAACTCATTCTCTTTCTATATAAGAAGTTATTTTTTCATAACCTTGGCAATCAAGGGCGCCCGTTGAGGGAGCTACGAAGATAAATGTTTTTTTGGCTGTATAAAATGATAAGCTTTTATTTATATTTTCTATTGTTTGCGCAATAATCATTGTTTTGCCTGATCCGGTTGGTGCTTGTAGTTTGAATTTTTTATTATTTATCAAATGTTCTACAGCTTTTAAAGAAGCATTAATTTGATATGAAAGAAGTCTTTTTTTTCATTATTCTTCCTGACCATTAAGATCTATTATGTCAATTTCTCTATTGAATTCATTCTTAAAAATACTTTTAACACCATCAATATCTTCAAAGTTTCCACTAACTTTATTTATTGTTTTAACTTTTAAGTAATGAACTGAGTTTTTAGATAAATATTTATTATTATTTTTTTGGAGTTCCTTAGATAATTGTCATTTAATTTCTTCACCATTTGAGCCTTTTCCATTGATAACTCTAAATAATCTTTCTCTGGTTACAGCTCTAGCAATACCATATTCAGGATTAGCTTCCGTGTTATATCCCTCCATCTTATTATTGGTTGCTAAAATAAATCTTCTACTACCATTATCTTCCCTATTCAATTCCATTGTTGCCTGACCAGTTGTTTCTGAGCCTGCAAAGAAATCAAGAATGACAGCATTCTTTTTTGATTGAAGTTTTAATAATTCTATTATTAATGATGATGGTTTTGGATAATCAAATATATTATGATTAAAAATTGATTTAAATTCTTGTGTTCCCTTGGATTGATTTATGTTTCTAATAACATCATCTTTTATAAATGTTTTTTTACCTTCAGGAAGAATGTATTGCTTTTTAAAAACTCTTAGAGTTCCGGAAGAATCATTTGTTTCTCAAATAACATCATTAAACTTTTCTCTAAATGCTTTTTCATTTCATCTTCAACACAAATTATTCTTTTTGGGTGATGCAATATAATAATTTTTTCTTTTAATTGGTTTAATGGGTTCTGATTTCTTTAAATCTCAACTAGGTTCAAATATTAAATTATTATTTAATGGATTATAACTTATATGAAAGGCAAGATTAATTCTTTGGAAAGCATATTTACCATCTTTTCCAGCAGGAGAGTTTAATTCTGTTGATTTTAAAAATTCACCTCTTTCATCCCATCCATAAATTTTCTTTTCATCTATCTTAATAAATTTATTTGCAATAGTAAAATGAGAAGATTTTCTATACATCAAAATATATTGTTTTGTAGTGGATATGTATTTATTATCGGATTGTCCACCTGGTTTTAATATCCAGTCTAAATTAGCAATAAAATTATCCTCTCCCAAAATCTCATCCATTAATACTTTTAAATATGATTGTTCGTTGTCGTTAATTGAAACAAAAATAACCCCATCTTTATTTAATAGTTTTTTTGCCAAAATTAATCTTCTTTTCATGAAAGATAAATATTTTGAATGTTTATGTGCATCTTCCTTTGTAACTAATTTAGGATCTGTAGAGTAGTCATCAGAATATATAAATTTTTTACCAGTGTTGTAAGGGGGGGGTCTATATAAATAACATCAACTTTTTGTCCTGCGGTTTCAAGCTCTTTCAATGCATAATAATTATCACCCTCAATTAGAAGATTATTCTTTTCATTGTATTTAACGTCAATTCCCAGTTCTTTAACACCTTCAGGAACCATGTAATTTTTGTTTAATGTTTCATCAATCTCTTTAAAATTTAAAGTTAATCCTATCTTATCATTTAAAAGTTTTGTTTTGATATAGTCAATCTCTGATTTTTCAAGCCCCATTTCCTTCAATTTATTATTTGATGATAGTTTTGTTAACTTATTAAATAATTCTTTTTTTGATTTCATGTGTCTTCACCTCATTTGCAATAAAATTTATATTATAAATTTTTTGGATAATATTTTTATAAGTGATATTTATTTGAATCAATAGGTAAAAAAATAACCAATTTTGGTTATTCAACGACTATTAATAATTATTTTTAGAAGTTCATATTGTTTCATCTATGATTTTTTCTTCCATTATTAATCCCTTAAAAAAATCCAGAAAATTTATACATTTTTTATTGTAAAAATTATAAATTAACAATTTAGAATTAATCTCTAAACTCTCGGCAAAGCCGATGAAAAATTTTAAAAAACCTTCTTTATGAAGGTTTTTCTATTTATTTCTATATTTTTCTCAAATATTTTTAAGAAAATTTATAATCTATATCTATGTAAATAAATTCTGAATTTGATGCCAAATTAGAAGTTTGATTAAAAACCAATTCTAATCCAAGAAATGATTTTACTAATAAGTCATCTGAAGTAACATAATATTTTTGTTGTGCTAAACCAGAAGTATCTGAAATTGTTTTGCCAGTAATCAATCTTTCTCTAACATTTCCCTTTCCAAGTGTAGATTCACCACTTAAAATGTGATCATCTCATGTTTTAAAATTAATTTTTCAATTAACAACAACTTTTGATCATTCGTTTGGCATATCATCTAATGATACAATTACTATTTTATCATTAACATCAGAATTACTACTAGTTCCATCGAATTCGTATTGTGTCTTATAATTTTTTTTCATATTTCCCCTTTTTAACTATTCATTTATAATTAAAATATTATTTTAATAATTAAAATATTAATATAAATTTTTAGCATAACTTCCGTAAGGGAAAATAAAAACAGCTGTAGTAAACTATACCAACAAAAGTTGTAGTGATTTTTAATTGTATTAATTTGAATATAACTAGATATATTCAAAGAGTTAAAGAAGAAATTATTGACATTGATGAAGTTGGCAATGATATTAAAGAAAATTTAAAAAAACTTAGAAAACTTGAAAATTCTATTGAATTGGATATAGAAAAAATTAAAAAATTAATTTAATATATCTTAATTTTATTTTTTTAAAGAAAAAACCAAAGA
>JAIFTM010000067.1 GCA_019661745.1 Mollicutes bacterium PWAP
AATTTATAGAATATAAATCATTAAATTAAAAAAATTTTACCCAAGAGAAATTATTAAAGAAAGTATTAAAAATATTTTGTTTTATTCCTTTTTAATAGTTGCTCTCTTTTTACCTTATTAATTCAAGAAAGGAATTAAAATGCCAGAACAAAAGAAAAATTACAAAGATACTTTATTAATGCCTCAAACAAAAATTCAAATGAAGGCAGAATTATTGCAAAAACAAAGTGAATTCATAAAAAAATGAGAAAAAGATAAATTATATGAAAAGTTATTAGAAAGAAATAAAAATAATAAACCATGAGTTCTTCATGATGGCCCTCCATATGCTAATGGAAAAATTCATGTTGGGCATGCTTTAAACAAAATTTTGAAAGATATTATTGTTAGGACTAAAACAATGCAGGGTTTTTATTCTCCTTATGTGCCTGGTTGGGATACTCATGGTTTACCAATTGAAAACAAAATGCTTCAAGAATATAATAAAAATAAAGAAAATTTTACTATCAAACAACTTAGAGAAGAATCAAAAAATTATGCCCTTAAACAAGTTGAATCTCAAAAAAAACAATTTAAACAACTTGCTCTTTTATCTGATTTTAAAAATCATTATAAAACATTAGACCCTCTTTTTGAAGTTGGTCAATTAAAATTATTCAAATCATTTATTCAAAAAAAATTGATTTTTAAAGATTTAAAACCCGTTTATTGATCTCCTACTAGCGAAAGCGCTTTGGCTGAAGCTGAAGTTGAATATGCAAATCACCGTTCCCCTGCAGTTCACATTGCTTATAAAATATTAAATAGTGATGTTTTAGATAAAGAAACTTCATTAGTTATTTGAACTACTACTCCTTGAACTATCCCAGCTTCTGCCGCCATTGCCGTTGGGGGAAAATTTGAATATTCCGTTATTAAAACTGAAAAAGGAAAATTTGTTGTCGCTTCAGATTTGGTACAAAATTTTAAAAATGAAATTAAATTCGAACAATTTTCTATAATAAAAACACTTTTAGGTAAAGAAATTGTTAAAAACACAACTATTATTTCTCCTATTAATAAATTGGAATGTAAAGTTGTTATAGGCAATCATGTTACAACTGATAATGGTACTGGTCTTGTACACATTGCGCCTTACTTTGGTGAAGATGATTTTATCATCGGTAAAGAAAATAATTTAGATTTAATTATGCACGTTGATGATAAAGGTTTTTTAACTAAAGAATCTGGTTCATATGAAGGCTTATTTTGATTAGATTCTAATAAAAATATTGGAATGGATTTAGATAAAATGGGTTCTCTTTTGTCTCTAAAATTTATTAAGCATAGTTATCCTCACGACTGAAGAACTCATAAACCAATTATGTATAGAGCAACACCTCAATGATTTGTTTCTATTGATAAAATGAAAAATGAAATACTTAGTTCTTTAGATTCTGTAACTGGTTATCCTAATTGAGGCATTGACAGAATGAAAAATATGATTTCTAATAGAAAAGAATGATGCATTTCTCGCCAAAGAACTTGAGGAGTTCCAATACCTATTTTTTATGATGAAAATAAAAAACCTGTTATGGATACTAATTTAATTGATCATGTTATTGAATTAGTTAGAAAAAATGGAACCGATATTTGATTTAATCTTTCAACTGATGAATTACTTCCTGAAAAATACAAAAATAAAGGTTGGACTAAAGAAAAAGATATTATGGATGTTTGATTTGATTCAGGCTCATCATTTATAGGGGTTAAAGAATCTAATCCTATTTTATCGGGATTAGATTTTGATATGTATCTTGAAGGCACAGATCAGTTCAGAGGATGATTTAACTCTTCTTTGATTTCTTCAATTGCCTTTCAAGAAAAAAGTCCATATAAAGAATTGTTAACACATGGATTTGTTTTAGATGGAAAAGGTAATAAAATGTCTAAAAGTAAAGGGAATGTTATTGATCCTTTAAAAGTTATTAATAAAAATGGCGTTGATATTTTAAGGTTGTGGGTTGCCAATAGCGAATATTCCGGAGACATTAAAATTAGTGATGATATTTTAAAACAAACTACAGGAATATATAGAAAAATTAGAAATACTATTAAATTTATGGATGGCAATTTATTTGATTTTGAAATTTCAGATTCTGTTGAACTTAAAGGTGTTCATAAACTAGTTAATGAACAATTTAAAAAGTTTATTTCTAAATCAATTGATTCAATTAATTCATATTCTTTTGTAAAATTTATTAAAGAATTAAATAATTTTTTAGTTTATATATCTTCATTTTATTTAGATGTTCATAGAGATGATTTATATGTTGAGTCTCCGAATAATTTCGAAAGAAGGAGTGTTCAAACTAATATTTATAATTTTATGAAAAAAATCATTGTTTTAATTTCTCCGATTCTCCCAGTTACTTCTGAAGATCTTTATAAATTGAGTAATATCAAAAATAAAAAAGAATCTGTGTTTTTTGTTGAATTTCCAAAAAAAGAAAAATTTAATCAAGATTTTATTTCTAGTTATGATGATTTTTTTTCTACAAGAGATCATGTTTATAAATTAATTGAAGAAAAAATTAGGTCTAAAGAATTAAGTAAAAAAAATTGAGCCATTGTTACGACAAAACTTCCAGATTCATTTTCTTCAAAATGAACTAAATTAATGCAAGTTTATTCTTTAAAAAATGGAGAAGATAAAATTCAAAAACTTCAAGGAATTAAGTGTAATAGATGTTGAGGCGCTTATAAAGAGAGTGAAATAATTGAAGATATTTGTAATAGATGTAATTACGTTATAAAAAATAACTAAAAAACAAATTTTCAAAATAATAAAATGAGTTGATAATAAAATTTATCAACTTTTTTATTTATAATAAAAAAATGGAAAAAGATATATTAATTGATATTATTTCAAAAAACAAAAAACATAATAAGTTTGGTATTTTAGAAAAAATATTTAATAAAATGGGTAATCCTCAAAATGACCTTAAAGTCATTCATATTACTGGTACTAATGGCAAAGGAACAACAAGTAACATGATTAGTCATTTATTAACTTCTGCTAATAAAAATGTTGGACTTTTTACTTCCCCTGCTGTAAAAACTCATTACGAAAGAATAAAAATAAATAATAAAAATATTAACAAAAAAAATTTTTACTCACTTTATTATGAATTTGAAATTATTATTAAAAATTATAAATTAAGTTATTTTGAAATTTGGTTTTTTTTGTCAATTATTTACTTTAAAAGAAAAAAAGTTGATTATGCAATTATTGAAGTTGGCATTGGCGGACAATTTGATACAACAAACGTTTTTAAAAAACCATTTAAAACAATAATTACTTCTATTTCTATTGATCATGAAAATTATTTAGGAAATAATAAAAAATCAATTGCAAATACAAAATCATTTATTGCAAAAGGCAGTGAAATTATTACTCCAATTAAAGACAAAAAAATCTTAAAAATATTTTCTAAATATGGAAAAGTAAAAATATCTATTCCATACAATTTAGATATAGAACACAATAAAATTATTTTTTTGTATGAGGGTAAAAGCTATTATTTAGTTAATCAACTACCTATAGTTGCAAATAGTGCAGTTTTAGCAATTGAAGCAGTTAAAGATATTGTTAGTTTCGATTTGGCCTTTAAAACAATTTCTAAATTTAAATTAGAAGGCAGAAATGAAAAAATAAATGACAATCCAGTTGTTATTGTTGACGTTTCACATAATGAAGAATCGATTAATAATTTTATTGATTTTTATAATAAACAAATTAATGAAAAAGTTGCTTTAGTATTCGGAACCTTAAATTCCAAAAATATTTCTATAAAAACAATTAATAAATTAAAAAAATATAATTTATTTGGAGACACTTCTTTTAGTAAAAATTCAAAAAATTATAATTTATTAGAATGAAATGATAATAAATTAAAAAATTATGATGTTATATTGGTTTTTGGATCTTTTTATTTAATTAATTTTTGAATTGAAAAATTAAAGAATCGTAATAAAAATTAAAATTTTTTTCAA